>JAKCEJ010000314.1 GCA_021838065.1 Pseudomonadota bacterium | reverse complement strand
CCCGCCGGATCTGCTGATCGTCGATCTGGAGATGCCGAACATGGACGGACCGGAGCTGCTGGCGGCGCTGTCCGCCCGGCACCTGCGCTCGCCGGTCATCGTCGCCTCCTCGCGCGAGAGCTCGCTGCGCCACTCCGTCGAGGACATGGGCACAGCCCTGGGGCTGCGCATTCTCGGCAGCCTGCCGAAGCCGCTGACGCAATCGGGCCTCGGCACGCTGCTGCAGCGCCAGCCGGGCGAGGCGCCCGCCGCCGGCGAGACCGGCAAGACCACTCCGGTCGACCCGGAGGAACTGCGCCGGGCGCTCGAGCGCGACGAGATCATCGTCTTCTATCATCCGCAGGTCGAGATCGGCACCTGCCGCGTGCGCGGCCTGGAGGCGCTCGCACGCTGGCACCACCGGACCCTCGGGTGGATTGCCCCGGACGCCTTCATTCCGGTCGCTGAGCAGCATGGGCTGATTCACGCACTCACGCTGCGCGTGATGGACCTGGCAATGGCGCAGACCGCGCAGTGGTCTCGCCAGGGGCTCGATCTGTCGATTGCCGTCAACCTCTCCCCGCTCCTGCTCGATCGCAGCGAGCTGGTCCAGGAAATCTCAGACCTGCAGCGCAAGCACAATCTGCGCGCCGAGCAGGTGGTGCTCGAGGTGACCGAGAGCTCGCTGCTGCGCGAGCTGGCGGTCGCCCTCGGGGTGCTCACCCGGCTGCGCCTGCGCGGCTTCAGGCTCTCCCTCGATGACTACGGCACCGGCTTCTCCTCCATGCAGCAGCTGGCGCGCATCCCGTTCACCGAACTGAAGATCGACCGCAGCTTCGTGCACGGCGCCGCGGATCGCGAGAGCCTGCAGGTGATTCTGCGCTCGGCGCTCGACATGGCGAACGAGCTCGGCCTGGAGACCGTCGCCGAAGGAGTCGAGTCGCTGCAGGACTGGAAGCTGGTGCGTCAGTATGGCTGCACGCTCGCCCAGGGCTGGCTCCTCGCCAAGGCCATGTCGCCAGACGACTTCGAGCCCTGGCTGCAGCGTCTGCGGACCCATCGCGTCGATCTGCTCGGCTGATCCACGGCACGGCGGCCGCGACAGCCGCTCCGCAGGTCCCCTTTCGCCAGTTGCGCCGGGCCGGACCGTACCCCGATACTGCCGGATCCCCCCGGCTGTACCGCCTCTCCGTGCCCCAACGCCTGCCGCACAACGTTCGCTGCCTGCTCGCCGCCCGCGCGACGCGCAGCGTCGGTCAGGGCGCAACCGTGGCCAGCTTCAGCCTGTACCTGCACGCGCTGGGGTTCGGCGGTACGGCCATCGGCGTGATTCTCATGGCGGGACTGGCCTTCGGCGCGCTGCTGACGCTGATCATCGGCCCGATGAGCGACCGCACGAGCCGCCGCCGGCTGCTCATTGTCTACGAGCTCGCCGCCGCCATCGCGGCCCTGGCGGCGATCGTCACGCCGAACGAGGCGGTGCTGATCGCCGCGGCCACGCTCGCCGGCTTCGGACGCGGCGCGAATGGCGCCGCCGGACCGTTCGCGCCGGTCGAGCAGGCCTGGCTCGCACGCGAGGTCGACGGCGAGGAGCGCCGGCGCGCCCTCTCGCACAACGCGACCCTGGGCTTCCTCGGCATGGGAGCGGGCGCGCTGCTCGTCGCGGTACCGCCGCTGCTCGGCTACGGCTACGGGGCGCTCACCAGTTACCGCATTCTGTTCACACTGCCGCTCGTCGGCTCATTCGCCTCGCTGGCGCTGATTGCCTGGACCCGCGAGAGCACGCCGGCATGCGCGGCGCCCGTGCGAGACTCGTTCGCGGAAGTGCGCATCAAGCGCGACGAGAACCGCAGCATCCGCAAGCTCGCTCTCACCGGCGCCATCAATGGTCTGGCGATCGGCATCATCGGGCCGCTGATCGCCTACTGGTTCCTGCGCCGCTACGCGCACGGGCCGTCGGCCATCGGGCCCGCGCTGGCGGCGAGCTTCGCGCTGGCCGCCGTCGGCGCCATGCTCGCCACCTGGCTCGGCCGGCGGCTGGGCACCGTGCGCGCCGTGATCGCGATGCGTGTCATCGGGCTCGCGCTGCTCCTGGGCATCCCCTTCTCGCCGGATTTTGCGCTCGCCGCCACGCTGTACGCGCTGCGCGGGGTGTTCAATCGGGGCACCGCGGGGGTACGCCAGGCCGTGGCCGCGAGCCTGACCCGGGCGGAGCGGCGCGGCGTGGCCGCGAGCGTGCAGAACCTCTCGGTGCAGATCCCCCGCGCATTCGGCCCAGTGATCGGCGGCTGGCTCATCCATCGCGGAGATTTCACCGCGCCATTCCTGATCGCCGCGGCGCTCCAGGGCCTGTACATCGTGCTCTATCGCCGCTTCTTCGGGACGATCGAGCCGGCGGCCAGCCGCGAGACAGCCACGGGCACCGACGCGCCGCTGTGACCGGCGCGCGCGCCGGTGCGCATCAGGCAGTGAGCGCAAGCAGCGGGCGCATGAGCAGCCCGCCGTAGACGATGCCGAGCGCCAGGACCCCGAGCAGCACCGGGACCCACAGCGCCGCGCTCGCCGGAAAACCCAACATCCGGCGCGCTTGGGTCCGAGCGGCCCGGGGCAGCGGCGCAAGCAGCCGCTCCACCCTGCGGCGCAGGGTGTGTCCGTCGCCGACGAGACGCGCATGCGCCAACTGCGTCCCCGTCAGCGCCGTTCGCTGGCGCGGAGCAAGCGCTCCGAGAAAGCGCACCGAGGCCAACACCGCCGCCGCCAGGTCCGACCCCTCGATGCCCTCGCGGCGCGCCTCATCATCGCGGGCCCATTCGAGCGCTTCGAGCCAGGCCTCGAACCGGCGCCGCGCGCGCGGCCAAGGCCACTGCAAATCGGTGATGAGCTGCGCAATCCAGATGCGCAGCGGATCACGGTGCCGGCCGTGCGCCCGCTCATGGGCCAGCGCCGCCTGGATCACCGGCTCATCGAGCTGGCGGGCGAGAAACGGCGAGAACAGGACCAGGGGCGTCATGAAACCGACGGTCGAAACGCCGTACTCGGGCGGCTCGCGCACCAGCGCCCACACGGCCCGCAGTAGCGCGCGCAGGAACAGCAGCCCGAAGGGCAGCCAGAGTGCGACCACGACCAGCGGATCGAGCCGGTCGCGCACCGGATCGGGCTGCGTCAACGCCCAGCCCGCGAGCCACGCTCCGATGAAGAGCATGGGCAATGCCGGCAGACACACTCTGAGCCATGCCGCCTGCTCCAGCGAGTCGGCGTCCGCGAGGACGGGCAGCGTGCCCGGCCAGGCCGCCAGCACCTGCAGCGCGCAACCGCCGAAGATC
>JAKCEJ010000313.1 GCA_021838065.1 Pseudomonadota bacterium | reverse complement strand
GCGCTTCGTCAATCCGCTCATCCAGAGCCGCTTCGGCATCGACTCGATGGCGCAGACCGCGGAGAACCTGGTCGCGGAGCGCGGCATCTCGAGGGCCGATCAGGACGCATTCGCGCTGCGCAGCCAGCAGCGTTACGCGCGCGCGCTGGCGCGCGGATTCTTCGCCAGGGAACTCGTGCCGGTCACCGTCGAGCGCCGCAAGCAGCCGCCCCAGCGCATCGAGACGGACGAGCACCCGCGGCCGGACACCTCGCTCGAGAGCCTCGGCAGACTCAAGGGTGTCGTGCGTCCCGACGGTTCGGTCACCGCGGGCAACGCCTCAGGCCTCAATGATGGGGCCGCCGCGGTGCTGCTCGCGAGCGAGTCCGCCGCCGCTCGCTACGGGCTGACGCCCCGCGCACGGGTGATCGGCAGCGCCGTCGCCGGCGTTCCACCGCGCATCATGGGCATCGGACCGGCCCCCGCCACGCGCAAGCTCCTCGAGCGCACCGGCCTGTCACTGCGGGATCTCGACCTCATCGAGCTGAACGAGGCGTTCGCGGCGCAGTCGCTCGCGGTGCTGCGCGAACTCGGGCTGCCGGATGACGCCGAGCAAGTCAACCCGAACGGCGGAGCGATCGCGATCGGCCATCCCCTCGGGGCGAGCGGCGCGCGGCTGGTGGCCACCGCGCTGAGCCAGCTCGAGGCGAGCGGCGGCAAGCGCGCGTTGTGCACGATGTGCATCGGCGTCGGCCAGGGCATCGCGCTGCTGCTCGAGCGCCTCTGAGGCGCAGCGCCCGGCGGCGCTTCAGCTCACCCGCACGCGCAGCGGCTCGAGGCCCGTGCAGCTCGCTTCCATCAGATCACCGCGCTCGACGGGTCCTACCCCCGCGGGCGTGCCGGTGAAGATCAGATCGCCGGGGCAGAGCGTCCAGGCGGCCGACAGATGCGCGATGATCTCCGGCACGCTCCAGATCATCTGACTCAGCGGGCTCCTCTGTCGCTCCTGCCCGTTGACCCTGAGGGCGATCTCAGCGGCGCCGATCGCGCCGGCGCGCGCGCTCGGGGTGATGGGCCCGAGCGGAGCGGCGTGATCGAATCCCTTGCCGATGCACCAGGGGGCGGAGCGCTTCTTCATCTCGCTCTGCAGGTCGCGGCGCGTCATGTCGAGTCCGACGGCATAGCCGAACACGTGCTCGAGGGCGAGCGCGGAGTCGATGTCGCGGCCGCCGGCGCCGATCGCCACGACCAGCTCCACCTCGTGATGCAGATTGTGCGTCAGGCTCGGATACGGCATCGCGCCGGTCCCGCCGGCTTCGACCGGCAGCAGCGCATCGGCGGGCTTGAGGAAGAACACCGGCGGCTCGCGGCCACTGCGGCCCATCTCCTGGGCGTGCGCCAGATAGTTCGAGCCCACGCAGTAGATGCGATGCACGGGAAAACGCTCGGCGGCGCCGGCGATCGGCGCGCTCACGACAGGCGGTGGCGCAAAGATGTAGCTCATGGGGACTCGGCGCATCCGGAACAGGCGGCGCAGTCTACCCGCGGGCCGGCGAGTCCGTCCAACCGGCCGGGCCGCGGCACGCCGCCCGTTATGGCCGTCCGCGCAGGATGCGCGCCGGCAACATCACCAGCGCCCGCAGAAACTCGAACACGCCGTCGACGACGATGCCGAAGAGCCGCAGCGGCAGCAGCAGCAGCCACACCAGCGGCCACAGCAGAAGCGCCAGCACCGCGATCGGCCAGCACAGCACGAACAGGATCAACCACAGCAGCAGTTTGACCATGGCAGTACGCTAGCGGGCCTGCCGCCGCCAGGCAAGCGGCGCGGCGCCCGCGCAGCGATCCGCTGCGCGCCGATGGGCCGGGATGGTGCCCTGATGGCCGCTGAGGACCTGCAGCCGCCCGCTGCCGCGGCCCGACTCGCCTCGTCGCAACCGACGGGGCGTTCGCCGCAAAATCGCCCTCCCCGTCGCGCGCCTCGGCCCCCCTGCCGGTGCAGATGCGGCATCATATGCGCCGCTCGGCCCCGCGAATGAGTCCACCAAAATCGAGCCCGAGCGCTGGAGGAGCACCCGAATGAAGCAAGTTGTTGCACTCGCGGCCGTTTTCGCTCTGGCCGCGTGCGAAGCCTGCGTCGCGCCGGCGTTCGCCGCGGGCCACAAAGCCCCGGCCCCCTCGGCTGCGGCGGCACCGGCGCTGTTTACACCCCGTGAGGTGAAGAGCTACGGCACCGTCACCGTCGCCGGGCACAAGATCGCCTACGAGGCGATTGCGGGCACCATCATCGTCCACCCACAAGGCTGGAATGATGCCGCCACCCCCGCGCACGGCAAGCACGCGCTCGGCATGCCGGACGGCCCGCCGGTAACCTCGATGTTCTACGTCGCGTACTTCAAGCGCGGCGTGCCAGCGCACCAGCGGCCGGTCACCTTCCTCTATAACGGCGGCCCGGGCTCCTCGACCGTGTGGCTGCACATGGGCGCCTTCGGTCCGGTGCGCGTGGTGACCAACAACGACACGCACACACCCGCCGCCCCGTACAGCCTCGTCAAGAACCAGTACAGCCTGCTCG
The DNA here is from genome assembly GCA_021838065.1 of Pseudomonadota bacterium. GTDB lineage: Bacteria > Pseudomonadota > Gammaproteobacteria > Steroidobacterales > Steroidobacteraceae > 13-2-20CM-66-19. Next base: position 755 of record JAKCEJ010000313.1, on the reverse strand, counting down.
ACGCCACGGACCTCGTGTTCATCGACGCGCCGGGCACCGGCTACAGCCGCATCGAGGGCAAGGACGCGGCCAAGGCGTTCTACGGGGTCGACCCGGACGGACACGCCTTCGCCTCCTTCATCACCCAGTTCCTCACGCGCTTCAAGCGCTGGAACTCCCCGAAGTACCTTCTCGGGGAAAGCTATGGGACGCCCCGCTCGGCGGTGCTGATCAAGGATCTCTCGCTCGGCCGCAACGTCGATTTCAACGGCGTGATCCTGCTCTCGCAGATCCTGAACTTCTCGCTGAACGATGACGGCCCGGGCGTAAACCCCGGCGTCGAGCTGCCGTACGAACTCGCCCTGCCGAGCATGGCCGCCACCGCCTGGTACCACCACCGGGTGCCGTCCAATCCCCCGCATCTTCTCCCCTTCCTGAAGACGGTCGAGCACTTCGCCATGGGCAAGTACGCCGATGCCCTGGCCGAGGGCGCGAGCCTGCCCGGGACCGAGCGGCAGAGCATCGCCGAGCAGATGCACGAGTACATCGGTCTGCCGGTGGCTTACCTGCTCAAGGCGAACCTGCAGGTGAGCGGTCCTGAGTTCGAGCACGAGCTGCTCAGCAACGAGGACATGACCACCGGGCGGCTCGACACGCGCTTCGAGGGCCCGTCCATGGACCCGCTCAGCCGCACCTCCGAGTACGACCCGCAGTCCGCTGCGATCAGCTCGGCTTACGTGACCGCCTTCAATACCTACGTGACGAAGGATCAGATC
>JAKCEJ010000312.1 GCA_021838065.1 Pseudomonadota bacterium | reverse complement strand
CTCTGCGCGGCACGTACTCGGTGGTGCGCAACATCGCGCGGCTCGATCTCGGCCGCTCGGCGCTCGAGCTGGCCGAGCATGTGTTCGGCGGCTTTCCCAGTCTCTACCAGATGCTGCCGCGCGCGACTTCCGAGGGGCTCGATCTCGCCGAACCGCTGCACTGGCCATCGCAGGGGCCGGCGCCGAGGAAGCCGCTGCTGGCGCGCGCACGGCGCTTTCACGCAGCGCTACCGCCGCCCGACGAGCGCTTCACTGCGATCGCCGGCGTGGGCCGCAATACGGTTACCGCGGCCGTTCGCCGGGAAGAGGGCTTTCTCTACACAGTGACACGCAGCGGGGACGGTACGGTGCCCACATCAAGCGCCGCGCCGCAAGGGATGCAGGCCTATTACACGCGGGCCGCGCATAGCGAGCTCACCCGCGACGCGCAGGTCGCCGCGGCGATCATCGATGTGCTGAAGCTAGGTGCCACTCGGCGTCTGCCGGCGCGATGGGTGAGCCGTGCGCGTGCCCGCGCCACGATCAGCGACCGGCAGCTTGTGCGCCTGCCGGCGGGCAAGCTCGACTGGGCGCGCCTAACGCCACTGCAGCGTCAGGCGTTCCTCGACAACCTCAACGAGCCGCCGCCGCTGCGGCTGCGCCTGGCTGATTGAGCGGCGATCTCAAATGAGAAACCGCGTCCGTCATTCCCGCTTGATGCCGCGGCCCATCCTCGAGAGCCTCCCGCAGTGGTCGTTTGACTCTCTTGCGTGCGCTGCCGGCCGCAGGCTCATGCTGTAGCCGCTGCGCTTGCTCGCGGCATGCGACGATAATGTGCGTACTGCGCTGCGCGTCTGGGGTCCAATTCCCGCATATGACGCATCGTGGATGGGGACGGACGTCCGAACAAGACCGCTGCTCGCCGTCGAACTCAGATGTCTTCCGGTCCCGCCGCCAACACGCTTTCTGCGCCATCCTCGACCACCTGGGCCAGCCCCAGCGCCTGCGGCAGGATCTGCTTGGCGTAAAAATGCGTGCTGCGGATCTTCGACCGATAGAACGCCTCGTCCCCTGCGCCGAGTCCGGCGGCCGCGAGCGCCGCGGACTTGGCCAGCAGCCAGCCACCGATCACCACGCCGCACATCTTCAGGTAGGGAACCGACACCGCGAGACTCCCCGCAGGGTTCGCGGCCATGCCCACGAGCAGCGAACGCGTCGCGCGCTCGAGCACCGTCACCGCCTGCGCCGCCGCATCGCGAGTCTGGCCCACGGTGCCGTCCGTCGTTTCAAGCGAGCGCAGCTCCCGGCCCATGTCGGTGAGCAGCGCGATCATCGCCGCGCCGCGGTCACGGGCGAGCTTGCGCCCGATCAGGTCGTTCGACTGGATGCCGGTCGTCCCCTCGTAAATCGTCGTGATGCGCACATCGCGCACGTACTGCGCCGCGCCGGTTTCCTCCACGTAGCCCATGCCGCCGTGCACCTGCACGCCGATCGCCGCCGTCTCGTTGCCGGTTTCGGTGCACCACGCCTTGACGATCGGGATGAGCAGCTCGCCGCGGGCCTGGGCGGCGCGGCGCACCGTCTCATCGGCATGGTGCGCGCCGAGATCGAGCTGGGATCCGGCATACAGGGCCAGCGCCCGCGAGGCCTCGGTGCAGCTTTTCATGGTGAGCAGCATCCGCCGCACGTCCGGATGCTGAACGATGGGCGCGGGTGAGTGGCTTTCAGCGCCCGGCGGCTTGCCCTGCACCCGCGTGCGCGCGTATTCAGCCGCCTGCTGGAATGCGCGCTCGCCCACGGCGTAGCCTTCGACGCCGACGGCCAACCGCGCGGTGTTCATCATCACGAACATGTATTCCAGGCCGTGGTTCGCCTCGCCTACCAGGTAGCCGACCGCGCCCTTGTCCCGGCCGTATTCCATCACGCAGGTGGGGCTGGCATGAATGCCGAGCTTGTGCTCGATGGACACACAGCGCACCTCATTGCGCTCGCCGAGCGCGCCGTCGGCGCCTACCAGCACCTTCGGCACGATGAACAGCGAGATGCCCTTGACGCCCGCCGGCGCCCCTTCGATGCGCGCGAGCACCATGTGGATCGTGTTCTCGGTGAAGTCGTGCTCGCCCCAGGTGATGAAAATCTTCTGCCCGAAGATCCGGTAGTGATCGCCCTCGGGCAGCGCGCGGGTGCGGATTTGGCCCAGATCCGAACCGGCCTGCGGCTCGGTAAGGACCATCGTGCCGGTCCACTCGCCGCTGACCATCCTGGGCAGGTAGAGCTGCTGCTGCGCCTCGGAGGCGCTCAGCGTCAGCGCGTGCACCGCACCGTGGGTGAGCATGGGGCAGAGCTTGAACGCGAGGTTTGCCGACGCCAGGATCTCCTGCACGGCGCCATTGAGCGCCTGCGGCACCTGCTGTCCGCCGAAGCGCGGATCGGCGCCGAGCTGCGGCCAGCCGCCTTCTGCGAACTGCCGGTAGGCTTCCTTGAAGCCCGCGGGCGTGCGCACCCCCTCGGGGCTCCAGCGCGCCCCTTCGCGGTCGCCCGGGCGGTTCAGCGGCTCAAGCACCGATTCGGCGAAGTGGCCGGCTTCCTCGAGGATCGAGGCGCCCAGCTCGTCGGAATAATCGGCATAGGCCGGACAGGCGCTGAGCGCGCCGGTACCCAGCAGCTCCTCGAGCACGAAACGCAGCTCTCTCAGCGGCGCGCGATACATGGTCGATCTCCGCGGACGGCGATTGATCCAGGTAGTTTAACCGTTTTTCCCCGTTACCCTACTCCCGAGTAACGTTCCTTCCCGCCGGTAGGATGCGGCGGCCCGCGGGGCGCCGGGTGTGCCGTGGAGGCCCCCGAGGCGCCCAGTGCGCGAGCCGGCGCCAGGCTGGCGCCGAGCGCGCGGCGCAGCATCGCATATGTCAAACCTTTCGCTTCCGCCGCGTGCGCCGCACCTGAATATGACAAGCCGTTATGAAAAACTTCGTGCCAGCGGCATTCGCCGAACCGAAACGTCCGGCGGAACGCGAGGGAGTTCACGGCGCAGCGCGTCACATGCTGTCACTCTTTGACTACGTCGAATACACAAAGCCTCGCTTTCGCTCTGCCATGGGAAAAGTCATGCACTCAGCGGCGCTGCACACCGCCCGCTCCGGGGAAATCAGCTCCGCCGATACCGATATGCCGCAGAGCGTGGAATCGATCGGACGGCGTCTGTGCGATGCGCTGCCGCCGCTGCGCCTGCACTCGGTCTCGATCTACGACAATCAATGCAACGTGCTGTGGCTGAGCGAAGGCGCGCTCGGCCCCGACGAGCATGCGCTGGTGGTCGATGCCGTGGACCAGTTCGGCGCCGGGCAGATGAGCG
>JAKCEJ010000311.1 GCA_021838065.1 Pseudomonadota bacterium | reverse complement strand
CTCCAGGGCGGCAAGCAGTTGCACGAGCAGCGCGTCGGTCTCGATGCCGAGACGCTGTTCCCCGCCGAGCCGCGCCGCCAGCGCGTTGAACTCGCGCCAGACTTCCTTGAACGCCCCACCCCTGCCTCGGGCCCGCAGGCTGTAATCGCCTTCCCGCAGGGCCTGCAACAGACTCGCGAGGATTCGCAGGCGGCGGGTTCGCCGGGAAACGGTCATCCCCAGGAACACCGTAAACCAAAGGACCGCCGACACCAAAAGCAGTACGTGCAGCCCGCGGGGGAATTCCACCCCCGCGAGAGGCAGTCCCGCCAGGATCAGCGCCGGCAGCACGCCCAGGATACCGAGAGTCCAGTCACTCCCGTTTGCCGGCCGGAAAAGATTCATTCCCGCAGCTTCTCGATGCGCCGGTAGAGGGCGCTGCGACTCACGCCGAGCCGGAGCGCCGCTGTCTCCACGTCGCCGCCGCAGCTTTCGAGCGCGCGCCGGATCACGTAGCGCTCTGCTTGTTCCAACGTGAGATTATCCAGGCGCTCTGTGGTTTCGCCGCCGGCAAGCCGCAAATCCGCGGCCTGGACTTCCTCGCCCTTGGCGAGCAGTACGGCGCGTTGCATCACGTGTGCGAGTTCGCGCACGTTGCCGGGCCAGTCGTATTCATCCAGTGCCCGGCGTGCCGCGGGAACAAGATCGAGTGCCGGGCGTCCCTGCTCGCGTGCGTAGCGGGCGAGGTAATGGCCGGCGAGGAGCGCAATGTCATCGCGCCGGACCCGCAACGGCGGCAAGGCAATCTCGACGGTATTCAGCCTAAAGTAGAGGTCCTCGCGGAAATGACCGCCGCGGATGGCGGTTTGGATATCCGTGTTCGTGGCCGCGATGACGCGCACCTCGGCGGCGCGGGGCACGGTGTCCCCCACCCGCTCGAAGCGTCCTTCCTCCAGCACATGCAGCAGGCGCGCCTGTTGCGGCGGGGTGATGTTGCTGATCTCGTCCAGAAACAGCGTACCGCCGCGCGCGATCTCGAAGCGCCCGTCGCGATCGGAGCGGGCATCGGTGAATGCGCCCTTCACGTGGCCGAAGAGTTCGCTCTCGAACAGCGTCTCGGCGAGACCGCCCAGATTGACGCTCACAAACGGCCCCATCTTGCGGGCGGAATGCTGGTGAATCCAGCGTGCCAGCATGCCCTTGCCGGTGCCGCTCTCGCCGGTCAAGAGTACCGGAATCTCGGAGCCGGCCACCCGCTCGGCGACCGACATGACCTCCGTCATTGCTTTGGATCGGAACACCAGACCCTCGTCGGCATCGGCCGTCTGCTGGACCCCGACCAGTCGGCGAAGCTGGGCGCGGGTACTCGCGAGCGCCAGATGATTGGCCACGAGGGAACGCACGCGCGCGTTTTCCCAGGGCTTTTCCAGAAAATCCTGGGCACCCAGCCGCATCGCCTCCACCGCGAGTTCCACGGTCGCCCAGCCGGTGAGGATGATGATCGGCAGTTCGCTGTCCAGGCGGCGGATTTCCCGCAGCAGCGCGAGGCCCTCGGCACCGGAAGTGGTGTCGCGCTGATAGTTGAGATCCAGCAGGATCAAGTCGGGGAGCGACTGCCGCAGGACGCTCAGGACTTCCGCGGGGCTGGCCGCGGTCGTGACCTCGTACCCCGAGTCCTTCAGCAGCAGCGCCAGGGCCTGGCGCACATCGGCCTGGTCATCCGCGATGAGAATCTGGGGCTTTGACATGGGGTCATTATGCCGAGCGCCGTGAACCCTGCAACCTGCCGTTACTGCTTCAGGTTCTGGGCCAGCTCGATGCGCGATACCCGCAGCGCCGGCACCAGCGCGGTCACTATCGCGGCCAAGCCTAACGCGACGGCCACGACGGCGGCGATCCATGGCGCAATCGAGCCCAGCGCCGGCAAATGCACGGCGAGTTCCACCGAGAGCACATAGGCAAGCGGCAAGCCGATCACGCAGGCAATGAACCAGAGCACTGCGGCTTCAGCGAGTACGTAGGTAAAGAGCCGCGCGGGCGTGGCGCCCAAGGCGCCCCGGATCGCGAACTCCGGCCGCTGCACCAGCGCGCGGTAGGCGAGCAGTGCGAACAACCCTGTTGCCGCGATGACCAGCGTCACCAGTGCCACCAGTCCGAAGACTTGCGACAGCCGGTCGCGGGCCGCATAGGCTTGTGCAATCAGCTCGTTTGCTGAGTGGAACTCAGCGATCTGTGCTTGCGCATTGATCCGGTGCACAATGCTTGTCAGCATCGAGCGCAAAGCCTGCGGCGGCAATGCGCTGTGCACCACGAAACTTTGCACGCCGCCGGAGAGGTATTCTGATTTCGACAGTGGCATGAAAATACTGGCGCCGATCGAGCCATAAGGCTGCATGCGCACCGGTTTGATTACGGCCGCCACGCGCCAAACCTTACCGTCTATGTAAACGTCCCGGCCGATGGCTTGCGCCGTCGGCGTCCCGGGCCACAGGTATGGCACTGCATTCTGGTCGAGCAGCACTTCGGGTTCAGAGCCCGGAGTAAATATCGCGGTGGGATTACCTGCGAATACTTGCAGTCCCAAGGCTGGAATGATGTTACGCGACACTGTTTGAATGTTGATTAGTTGTGATTTCGCGCCGGGCGCGCTGCGTACATTGGTGGTATTCGCATTGTTGGTAAACGGCACGGCGGAAAGCGTGGATACCTGCTGCACGCTAGCGGTTGTGCCCACGCGTTCCAGCAGTTCCTGATCGAATATCTTCGCCTGCTTGATGTAGGCCTGGACTTGGGCGTCGTTTTGAAAGTTGCCGCCGCCCGGCAATGAGACGTTGAAGAAGCTGCGGTGCATCGGCGTAAAGCCGAAGTCGCGGTGCTTTAATCCGAATATGTTAGACTGCAAATGCGCCGCGGTCAGCAGCAGGATCAAGCTGGCCGCAAGTTGCAGCACCACCAACGTGCGCAGCGTGCGCACCATGTGCCGCCCGCCCGTAACGTGACTCGTGGCAGTGAGATCCGCTGCGGCGGCACCGGGAACGCGCAGACGGTGCAGGCCCGTCAGCGCCATTAACAGCGTGATGACGATGACCGCGCCAAGCGTGGCAAGCAGTACCGGCGCGGTGAACACTGCGGACAAACCGGCCTGGCCCACCATCGCCGCCAAGGCACGGCTGCCAAGCCAACCGAAGCCTATGCCGATGACCCAGCCGATGAACCCCAGAGCGAACAATTCACGCACGCGCCCGGCGAACCCGCGCAGGGGTCCGGCACCCAAGGCCATGCGTGTGGCGAGTTCCTGGCGGCGTGCGAGCGCATCCGCGGTGGCAAGGCCACCGAGATTGGCGACCACCAGCAACAACAACAGCACCGCAGCGACTTC
>JAKCEJ010000310.1 GCA_021838065.1 Pseudomonadota bacterium | reverse complement strand
AGCCTCGCGCGGGGAAAGGCGGAAAGGCGGAAAGGCGGAAAGGCGGGGGGCGAGCTCGCGCCCGCCGGTCTGTGACTTCGATCGGATTCGGCCGGTGCGCCAGTGGCGCAAGGAAACCAGGCCGGAACGCCCGCAACGCACTTCAAACCTGCTTGCCGACGATGTCCCGCTGTTGAGGCACGCGGGCCGACCGGCGATTAAGGCCTTGGTAGGAACAAATACAATGATGTCTCGCGCGAAAACCTGACAAACATCATGATCCTGACATAAGTGTCTGACGCCGCGCGCCGGCGCTGGTACGTACCTGACGCAGTTTTCGCATCAAATGTCAGGAAATCGCCTTGATGACGGCCTTGCAGCGCTCGCCGCCTCTGGTTGCATCCGGGCATCTGGAGCACACTTTCGCACATGAGTTGAGTGGACCGCTGTCGGGACGGCGCGCCATGTGCCCGTGCGTCGGCGATTTCCGAAGCGTTTATCTGACTCGGCGTCGTGACCGTGCGTGTGATCGAACGCGGCGGCCATCTGGGGGTTGCGCCGAGCGAGAGTCGCGCCAGGCTGGCGATGGGCGCCGATTCCGGCGCCCTGGGGAGGAGAGTTGAATTCCTTTGCGTCCACCGCGTGAACAAGCTCGCCAGTCTCCATTCATGAGGGAGTCGGACCCATGGTCGTTGCGCTGAGCGCTGAGCCATTTATTGCGCCCGTGTCCGTCCGGCTCTGGAGCGAGCTGGAGTTCGCCGCCGGGAAGAGCGCTTGGCAGGGGCTCCTGCGCCGCTCGTCGGCCAATCCGTTGTTCATGTCCTGGGAGTGGCAGTCGCGCTGGTGGCGACTGCACGGAGCGGGGCTGCGCGGGGAGCTGTTTGTCCTCGCGGCCTATGCGGGAGACGGCAGTCTTGTGGGCTTGGCGCCGCTTTACCGTCGCAACGCCTCACACCGCTGGGGGCTGCGCTCGCCGCGTCTTGAGCTCATCGGCTCTGCGTTTCGCGGCTCGGCGCGGGTCACCTTTTCCGAGTACCTGGACTTCATCGTCGATAAGGCCTGGGAAGAGGCGGTCCTCGCGGCATTCTCAGCGCGCATTCTCGAGGATCGGAATTGGAGCGACTTCGTCGCGGCCACCACGCGCACCGACGGCATGGTGGCGCGCGCGGTGCAGTCGCACATCTCGGAGGAGTGCCATCTTCGGGAGCAGGATGCGCTGACCGCGTACGCGGTGCAGCTGCCGGCGCGATTCGAGGAGTATCTCGAGGCACTCAAGCCCGGCATCCGGCGCAAGGTGTGGAATCGCCGCAGCCGGCTCACCACCCCGGTATTCCGCTTCGCGCGCGAGAGCGAGATCGAGCCGCTGCTGCGGCAGATCGCGCGGTTCCAGACCGTGCGGTGGGGCACACCGGGCGATGCGCAGAGCCGGACGCAATTCCATGTCGGCTTCGCGATCGCCATGGCGCGTCAGGATGCGTTGCGCATGAGTGTCCTGCTGCAGAATGGCGAGCCGATCTCGGCGATGTACAACGTCGAGCTCGACGGCACGGAATACAATCTGCAGTCCGGCTTCAGCCCCGCTGCGGCGCCGCTCTCGCCGTCCTATCTGCATTTCGGGTATTGCCTCGAGAGCGCCGCGCGGCGCGGGGTCCGGTCATTCGACTTCCTGGCCGGCTCCGGGCGCAGCCGCAATTACAAGGAGGACTTCGGCACCCACGAAGTCCGCGTTGCCACGCTGCAGGTGATCCGGGACCCGATGCTGCAGCGGCTCTACAGACTCTACGACGGCGCGCCGGAGTGGGTGCGCAGGCTCGGTCAGTCCCTCGGGCACGGGCCGCGGCACGCCTGACCGGCTTGGGCCCGGCCGCCCTGCGGCTCACTCGGGAATGGGGCTCGAGGCAGAGTGGGGCGCGTGCGCCTCGTCCTGATGAGCGCGGCTCGATGCGTCATCGGGTAGGCCACGCGACGGGCCGCGGAATACGTTGCGCCCCGCAGTCAGCACCTGCTTGCTGTGCACGGCGGCACGGGCGAGGAAGCACAGCAGCGCGCTTTTGGGGAGCCACACCTCGTAAACCGTAGCGCGGGAGGCATTCCAGTCCCGCATCCAGGGCATGTCGGTGACGAGGCTGAGGCTCTCGATCGCCTCGTCCTCGCAGCTGTGCTCGAGCGCTCGGGCCATCAGCACGGTTCCGGGGGAGGCGTGCTCGAAGGATTCATCGTAGGCGATCTTGTGGATGCTGCGGTGCGACCGGCACACCGTGGCGAACTGGCCCGCGATCGGCGCGCCCTTCAGGCAGAGAAGGTTGATCTCGGCGCGCAGCTCCTTGCCATCGGCGCGGATGAGGTCCCGATAGAAGCTCGCGATGCCCTCGTTGAGCGCGATGGCGCTGCCGGTGCCGGCCTCACCCTTCCAACCGCTTGCCTCGAGCGCCAGGAAGCCCTCGAACGCCCAGGGCATGCGCGCATCGCCCGAGCGGATGCAGAGAAACTCCACGGCTCCGCTCTGCTCGAGCCGCTTCATGCCTTTGCGCAGGTTCTTGCGCAACTGGCCGGCAAAGCGCCCGCTGAGTTCGGCGTAGGGCCGGGTCGCATCGAAGTACCGTGATCCTCCGGCAGGCCGCACGATTGCTCTGCCGCCGAGCGTATGGGCAAGCCGCATCGCGTGCGAATCCTCGCGCACATTCGGCAGGAGCAGGGCGTGCCAGCCGATGCCTTCCTGCGCCAGGCACCGTCGGATCGCACGAATGGCGGCGCGCGCCTCGACCGTGTCCGACAGCACGGCATCCGCCAGGATGAGATGCGGGCTCGCCGGCAGGCAGAGCACCTTGAGCTCGATGCCACCCTTGCGGATGCGCTGCCGGTGATACGGAAAGAGGCCGACGCAGCGGTCCCCGTGCTGCAGCTCGATGACGCCCAGCGGCTCATCGGCCGGCCGCAGGTGCGTGAAGAACGCGGCGTACCAGTCGTAGGCGTTGAAGAATCGCAGCGAGTGCGCCTCGGCCGTCAGCTCGCGCCAGGCGCGCTCGCAGCTTCGGAATCCGTCGTAACCCGCATGATGGATGGCCCGCATCCTGGCCCACCGCTCAAGCGAGCCGCGCGGAGCGCGCCTTCCAGGCGTCCCGATAGATGTCGACGGTCTTCTCGGCGACGACGGGCCAGCTGAGGAGCCGTCCGGCCCGTGCGTAGGCGCGCTGGGCCAGATCGCTGCGCGCCTCGGGGCTCGCGAGGAGCCGTTCGATCCCGTCCGCGAGCTGTTCAGGATTGTTCTCATCGATCCACACGGCGCACTCGCCCAGATGCTCCGGCACGCCGGCGCGCCGCGTGGCAATGACCGGCAGGCCGTTCGCTGCCGCCGTGCTGGCTGCGAGCCCCGCAAAGCTCCC
>JAKCEJ010000309.1 GCA_021838065.1 Pseudomonadota bacterium | reverse complement strand
ATGACGATGGTCTGAGACAGCGCAGGCCGTCCGGTGGCATCACTGCCGGACGGCCGGACGCCGCAGCGCGCACGCCAGCACTTCCCGGCCCGCACGACGGGGACCGTCACTGGGGACCCAGAAAACTCCCATGGGTGCGCGCCGCGGCCCGGTTCTGCTTGCGCCTCTTCTCGGACACCCCGAACCGATCTGCGCTGACCACCCGGGTCTCGGCGCGAAGCGGCTGGCAGCCCAAAGCGCACCGTTTTGCCGCAGCCTGCCGCGGCCGCAGATTCAGATGCTGCGGGTAACTGGGCACGCGAGCGCGCGCGGCGGGATTGACTTACTGCCCCCTGAGATGTGACATCGCGAACTGCTGCTCGACATGCCGTGATGGACCGCCCGCTCTGGCGACATCACGACGATCTCGCGCCGATTGATCGACGACGCGGCAGTGAGAACTGGGCCCGATATGCGCTGGGCGTCACTCCGACGTGACGCTTGAAGTGGTGCCGCAGCCCGGCCGAAGTGCCGAATCCCGCCTTCAGCGCAACATCATCCAATTCGGACGCGCCAGTCTCAAGCAGGAAGCGCGCCGCTTCCACGCGGGCGGCAACAACCCATTGGCCGGGCGACATTGCCGTCGACTGCTCAAACCGTCTGATGAAGGTCCTTCTGCTCATCGCCGCACGCCGCGCCATGTGCGCAACGGTCCAGCGTGCGGCCGGCTGCCGTCTGATCGCCTCGAGTAACGGGCCCAGTCGACCGCCCGCGTGCGCGGGGATCGGTCGCTCGATGAATTGCGCCTGACCACCCTCGCGATGTGGCGCAACGACCATCCGACGGGCGACCTCGTTCGCGATCTTTGCGCCGAAGTCCTTGCGGACAACATGTAGCAGAAGATCCACCCCCGCCGCCGAGCCTGCCGATGTCAGGATCTGACCCGCATCGACGTAGAGCACGTTCGCATCGACGTCAACTGTCGGATACATCGTGCGCAGCTTCTCGGCATGAAGCCAATGCGTCGTCGCTTTGCGACCCGCAAGCAATCCGCAGGCCGCAAGCAGAAACGCCCCGGAACAGATCGACACGATCCGTGCACCCCTATCGTAGGCCGCCAGGAGCGAAGCTCGGACGGCGGGAGAAGGAGGCGTTCCGTCCGTGCGCCAACAGGGAATCACGATCGTCCCCGCGTCGGCCAGCCGCTCGAGTCCAGCTTGTGCGATCACCTGCAGCCCCCCGGTTGCCCGCAACGGTCCGGGCTTTTCCGCGACCGTGACGAAGCGGTACCAGTCCGGCTGCATCTCCGGCCTGTGCAGCCCGAACACTTCCGCCACGATGCCCGTTTCGAAGGCTGCGAGGCCATCGTGCAACAGAGCGGCCACCAGGCGATTGGGACCCCGTCGACGCTTTGGCATGATTTCAATTGTAAATGGCATTTATGCCAATTGTAAGCCGCAGCCATCGTCGGCAAGCTCCCGCCAGCCATTGAGGAGGCAGTCATGACCAACAATGTCACCGCGGTCGCACCGGCGCCGAGCAGCGACGCCATGGCACACTTCGAGCAGACATTCAGGTTCGAGACGGACTGTTGGGATGTCCACGATGCTCTGTCGTCAGGACAGAGCGGGTTTGTGCTCCTCGACGTCCGCAGCCCCGAGCTCTACCGGCGCGCTCACGTCCCCGGCGCCCTGAGCTTGCCGCATGGCAAGATCACGGCCGGCAAGATGGCGCAGTGGCCGCTGGAGACGCTCTTCGTGGTGTACTGCGCGGGACCTCATTGCAACGGAGCAGCGCGCGGCGCCCTGCGGTTAAGTCAGCTGCATCGCCCGGTCAAGGTGATGACCGGGGGACTGACCGGCTGGATGGATGAAGGCTTCGCCCTGAGGGAGGGAGATGCGCCGTAATCAGTCGAGTGGCCTCGCGGATGTCGCCGGGCGGATCGCACGCGCGATCGAGCGGCGCAGAACTCAGCGTGTTGCGCCCGCCATCGATGACGCAGCGCTCGCGGCACGGCTCGCATCCTACGACTTCGCGCAGCCGAGGGCGCTGGATGAGGTCACCCGCGATCTGCTCGATCTGCTGACGCAGTATGCGGTTCGGAGCGATCACCCGCGCTATTTTGGTTTGTTCAATCCGCCGGCGCTCATTCCTGCGATCGCCGGTGATTGGATTGCGTCTGCCATCAATCCACAACTGGCGGTCTGGAGCCACGCGCCGGCGGCCGCCGAGATAGAGCGCAAGCTCGTCCTGCTCTTCGGCCGATGGATCTGGTCCGAGCACACTGTCGCTGGCACGTTCACCTCCGGGGGAAGCGAGGCGAACATGACGGCACTGCTGGTGGCATTGCAGGGCCGCTACCCGCGGTGGCACCAGGACGGGATCCCGCGTACGGGACGCCTGCCGGGTGTCTTTGTCTCCTCCGAATCCCATCTGGCGTGGATCAAGATCGCCCGCATGTGCGGGCTCGGGAGCCAGGCTGTTCATCTGGTCTCTCCTGCGGACGGTCTCGCGCTCTCGGGGGCGCAGATGCAGGCCGCGCTTTCAAGTGCCGCCGCCGAACCCGTACTCGTAGTCGCCACCGCGGGAACGACGGCCCATGGTGCCATCGATGATCTCGCAGGCATCGCGGCGGCCGGTCACGCGCACCACGCTCACGTTCACGTCGATGCGGCCTGGGCGGGCGGTGCCCTGCTCCACGGCCCGGCTCGCCCTCTGTTCAACGGCATCGAGGCGGCGGACTCGGTGACCGTTGATCCGCACAAATGGCTTGCCGTGCCCATGGGCGCGGGGCTCTTTCTCAGCCGAAGCTGGCAGAGTCTCGAGCGCACCTTCGACGTCGCGAACGGATACATGCCGTCGGCCTCCACTGAGCACCGGGACGCGTATATCCACTCCGTGCAATGGTCGCGCCGGTTCATCGGGGCGAAGCTGTTTGCGTCGTTGGCGACGATGGGACTTCCCGGCTATCAGCAGATGATCGCGAGACAATTCGAGCTCGGGGCCCGCCTGCGCGCGCGGCTCTCTGAAGAGCACTGGCAGATCGACAATTGCACGGCATTGCCCCTCATCTGCTTCTCCCCCCGGTTCGATGGCGAACGCCGTGCGCTGCTGATCCGCGGCATTGCCGAGCGCGTCATTCGGGATGGAGCGGCGTGGATCTCCGTCGCCACCCTTCGCGGGCAGCTCGCCTTGCGGGCATGCATCACATCCTTCGAAACCTGCGAGGATGATCTCGAAGCGCTTCTGAAGAGTCTGAACGCAGCCCGAACAGCCGCCCTGACGGCCGTGACCTGACCGGACCAGGCGCATCCGCGGACGGATCAGGGCGCCGGAACGATCGGCGAATCACTCCGCAGGTCGATGCGCAAGTCACGAACGCGCATGGCGTTCAGTCGCGCC
>JAKCEJ010000308.1 GCA_021838065.1 Pseudomonadota bacterium | reverse complement strand
ACACCGTCGCGCGTGCATTCGCACTCGGACGCGTCGATGTGATCGTCAACAACGCCGGCTACGGACTGCTCAGTTCGGTGGAAGAAGCGAGCGAAGCGGATATCGAGCATCTGTTCGCGGTCAACTTCCACGGACCCCGGCGCATCATTCAGGCAGCGTTGCCCCATCTGCGCGCCCAGCGAAGCGGACACATCGTCAACATCACCTCGATCGCGGGCATTGCTCCGGCTGCCGGATCCGGCTACTACGCGGCCGCGAAGATGGCCGTCGAGGGACTCTCGCAAAGTCTCGCCCGCGAAGTCGCGCCGCTCGGCATTCGCGTGACGCTGGTCGAGCCGGGCGCATTTCGCACCGACTTCCTCTCAGCGCATTCGATCCGCCGGCGCAGCCCCGCGCTCGGCGACTACGCACCGAGTGCGGGCGCGGTGCATGAGCGGCTCGCGGCGATGGCCGGCCGGCAGCCCGGCGATCCGGCGCGCGCGGCCGCCGCCATCATCGCGGCGGTGCGTGCCGAACAGCCGCCGCTGCACCTGGTGCTCGGTCCCGATGCCTATCAGCGCACCCGGGAGGTACTCGACGCCTTTTCAGCCGAGCTCGAAGCCTGGAAGACCGTGAGTCTCGGCACGGACTTCCCAGCCGGCACCTGAAGCGCGGTGCGGGGCGGCAGTCGCCGCTCCGCACCGAGTCTGCCGGCCGCTATCGCACGTGGTAGCGCAGCACACCGGCCAGATGCGGCTGGCTATACTGCGGCGAGACACCCACGAACAGTTCGTTCAACCGACGCACGAACACCTCGCTCTTGGCGCCCTTCGCGGACGGCACCTGCGCGATCTCGCGATAGTGACCGGGGTCGCGCTCCTGATACACCCCGATCGTGCCGACGGCACCTGGGATGTACAGCCGCTGGCGCTGCACGTCGAACGCCGAACCGTCGACGATCGCAGGAACCGGCAACGTGGCCACTGTCTTGCCGGTGCGCGTATCGAGCACCACCAGCCTGCTGGGATTGCGGGTCACGACGAACAGCCGCCGGTGCGCCTCATCGAGCGACATCGTCAGATTGGTCCGGGGACCGACGATGGGCCAGCGGGCAATGACCCGGAAAGTCCGTTTGCTGATGACGTCGACCTGGTTCCGGTCGGCAATATTGATGAAGATCCGATCGCCATGCTGCTCGGCGCGCAGCGCCTCCACGTGCGCCGAATCGAACTCGAGCCGGCGCAGCAGTCGCCCGGTCCACGGATCGATCTCGTTCAGCCAGCAGTGCTTCAGGTGCACGTCGGAACCGCCGGTGACGATGTAGAAGCGTCGCGTCGACGGATCGTAATAGCCGGTATCGGCACCCGGCTGCAGCCGGATGTAGCCCAGCACCCGATAGGTACGGTCATCGATGATGCGCGAGCCGCGCTTACCCCCATCGGTGACGATCAGCCGATGGGTGCCCGGGACCCGGAAGAAGGCATGCGGGGTATTGAAGCCGGTCAGGGTGGCCAGATGCGCCCCGGTGGTGAGATTGAACACCTCCACCGTGCCGTGATCCTCGGCGGCGACGAACAGCTTGTTGACTGAGATGTCCGCGTACAGATGATCGACGTCGCCGTCGTAGCCGGGGAAACTGGTGCGCCCGAGCAGTGCCAACGGACGGCGCGTCGGCGCGGCATGCGCGCGAGCGAGGTGCGCAGCACCGGCCCATGCCAGCAGTGCCAGCGCCGCAAGTGGTGCGAGGGACATTGAATTCATGGGAAAAACAACTCCATGGCGATCTTGTGGAACTGCGGTCGGGCGCTCAGCGCACCCGGCGCACCAGTGCGGCGGCCGACGGGATCCTGCGCGCCAGTGCGTTGCGGATGCGAATGGCCTCGCGATGCTTGGCTTTCAGATCCGCGTGCGGGGGAAGCACGAAAACGACGCCGAGCGCACCGATCCGCGCGCCGCTCGCGTCCTTCAACGGCAGCTCCACCTCATAGCGATCCAGTGATGTATTGATCTCCAGATTGGTTTTTCCGTCGCGCACCACGCGCATGTCGTCGCTGTCGGCGGGTTTACCAATACGCCCGATGTTCGAGCCGAGAATCTCCGGATCCGCATTCAGAGGCGTCGTGGCGTGGATCGCCAGGATCAATACGTCGGGATGCCGTGCCAGCGTCTCATCGACGAGTTGCTGCGCGTAGGAATTCAGTGGCAGCCGCGGGTCCCACAACGCCTTCTGCACGAGATTCGCCGCATAGGAGGTGTTGCGCGACAGATAGGTGCGGATGGCTTCGGCCTCACGCTCGAGCGCGTGCCGATTGCGCCCCGAGAGCGTCAGGGTGATCGCGCCGGCCTTCTTGCCCGACATGTCCGGCAGCGGCAACGCGGCCATCAGATGGCCCGGCTGGTACACGAAGTACTCCCGCCAGTGTGTGAGCGCCTCGACCGCAGCCTGCGACGCCGGCTGCCCGGTCGTTCCATCGCTCGCCGCTACCGCCTGTGCCGCACGGGCACCGGACGGTGTAACGTAGACCGTGAGCGCCGTGACGTTGTGATGCTGATGCACCACGCGGTTCACGAGCTCCTGACCGTAACTGCCGGTACCGATGACCGGGGCTGCGCCGGTCGCCCAGGCCACCGCCGCCGAAGCCGCGCACACCGTGACGAACGCCAAGCCGAATGTCTTCATGAGAGTTGCCTCGAATCTCGCGGATGAATGGGGCGCAGCTGCAGCGGATCGCGTCCGCCCGGAGCCGTGCGCCCGGACGACGCGGACCGGCTTCTGATGGTGACGGCCGGGACCCCGGATTCCTATATCGCCGGCCGAGGGCGGATCCATGACTGCGCTCGGAGTGTCCCGCCTGACCGATCCGTACGGTGCACCTGAAAGGCAAGCCGACGGATTCTCAATAGTCTAGCCGGCCGATTGGCGTCGCGAGCCTCTCTTCTTGTCCCCCCGTTTCGTATTCGGAATCTGAGAAGTTGGGGGGGGGCAGACTACGCTGCGAATCTGAAGCGATTCTGACGGACTGTTCAGGTAGGGCGTGGCGCCACGACGGACCGGCGTCGCTCGGCGCACAGCGGCTGGGCAGGACGCTCAGGTACCCGCGGGCGAATTTGCGTTGAAAGCGATGCAGATGCGCGGCTCGTGGCCCTCGTGCGGCTCGACGTAGTGCTCCATCCAGGAGGGAAAGAGCACCAGCAGCCCCTCGCTCGGGGCCAGTTCGATGTCGCAGTGTCCGTTCGGGACCGGACCCTTGACCGCACTGTGCAGCACGCCGGCGCGCGGATCGCGGAACACCAGGGACCCCGAGCCGGCGGGCACCTTGAGGTAGAACGTGCCCGAGAGCATCGATCCCTCATGCATGTGCAGGAAGTTGAAGCCTCCATGCTCGTGCAGGTTGATCCAGGACTGC
>JAKCEJ010000034.1 GCA_021838065.1 Pseudomonadota bacterium | reverse complement strand
GGCGCCAAGAAGGTGGTCATCTCCGCGCCGGGCGGGGAAGACGTCGACGCCACCGTCGTCTACGGAGTCAACCACGACGTGCTTTCGAGCAAGCACACCGTCATCTCGAATGCATCGTGCACGACGAACTGCCTGGCGCCGGTCGCCAAGGTGCTGAACGACACGGTCGGCATCTCCGCGGGCCTCATGACCACGGTGCACTCGTACACCAATGATCAGGTGCTCACCGACGTCTACCACAAGGACCTGCGCCGGGCGCGCTCGGCCACCCAGTCGCAGATTCCGACCAAGACGGGCGCTGCGGCGGCCGTGGGCCTGGTGCTGCCGGAGCTGAAGGGGCGTCTCGACGGTTTCGCGGTGCGGGTCCCGACCATCAACGTCTCGATGGTCGATCTGACCTTCACGGCCAAGCGCGCCACCAGCGTCGAGGAGGTCAACGAGGCCCTGCGCGCGGCGGCGGCCGCCGGCCCGATGAAGGGCATCCTCGGCTACAACACCGCGCCGCTGGTGTCGATCGATTTCAACCACGACGCGCACTCCTCGGTGTTCGACGCGACGCTCACCAAGGTGATCGCCGGCACGCTGGTCAAGGTGTGCGCCTGGTACGACAACGAGTGGGGCTTCTCCAGCCGGATGGTCGATGTCACGCTCGCGTGGTCGAAGGCTTCATGAAGGTCCTGCGCATGACGGACGCGGACCTGCGCGGCAAGCGGGTCCTGATCCGCGAGGATCTCAATTGTCCGATCAAGGACGGCGCGGTGACGAGCGATGCGCGCATCCGCGCCGCGCTGCCGACCATCCGTTACGCGCTCGATCAGCACGCCCAGGTGTTCATCGTCTCGCATCTGGGCCGGCCGAAGGAGGGCGAGTACGACGAGTCGCTGTCGCTGAAGCCGGTGGCCGTGCGCCTCTCGGAGCTGCTCGGCACGCCCGTGCCGGTGAAGCGCGACTGGCTGGACGGGGTGGAGTGCGCGCCGGGCACTGCCGTGCTCTGCGAGAACGCGCGCTTCAACAAGGGCGAGAAGAAGGACGATGAGGCGCTCGCGCGCAGGATGGCGGCGCTGTGCGATGTGTTCGTCATGGACGCGTTTGGTACCGCTCATCGCGCCGAGGCCAGCACCCACGGCGTGGCCCGCTTCGCCAAGGTTGCCTGCGCGGGGCCGCTGCTGGTCGGGGAGCTCGAGGCGCTCGAGCGGGCGCTCGAGAACCCGGCGCGGCCGCTGGTGGCCATCGTCGCCGGCTCGAAGGTCTCGACCAAGCTGACCGTGCTCGAGACGCTGCTCGCGAAGGTCGACAAGCTCATCGTCGGCGGCGGCATCGCCAACACATTCCTCGCCGCCACCGGCGTGCAGGTCGGCAAATCGCTCTACGAGGCGGAGCTCACCGACGTGGCGCTGCGCCTGATGGAGCAGGCGCGCGAGCGCGGCGCGGAGATTCCGCTGCCGACCGACGTGGTGGTCGCCAAGGAGTTCGCTGCCACCGCGCATGCCGATGTGCGCTCGATCCACGAGGTGCGCGCCGATGAGATGATCCTGGACATCGGGCCGGATACGGCGGACCGGCTGAGCGCGATGCTGCAAGACGCGGGCACGATTATCTGGAACGGCCCGGTCGGGGTGTTCGAGTTCGAGCAGTTCGGCGAGGGCACCCGCGCCATCGCGCAGGCGATCGCGCGCAGCAAGGCGTTTTCCCTCGCCGGCGGCGGCGATACGCTCGCGGCGATCGAGAAATACCGCGTCGAGGACGGCATCTCCTACATCTCCACCGGTGGCGGGGCGTTCCTGGAGTTCGTCGAAGGCAAGAAGCTGCCGGCGGTGGCAGCCCTAGAGGAGCGCGCGCGCGGCTGAATCCTATGCTGAAAAGAACCAAAATCGTGGCGACTGTCGGTCCGGCGACCGACGATCTGCAGATCCTGACGGACATGATGCGGGCCGGTCTCGATGTGGTGCGGCTGAACGCATCGCACGGCACCGTGGAGGACCGCAAGCGGCGTCTGGCGCTGGTGCGCGAGGCCGCGCAGCGGGCCAACAGGTGCGTGGGCGTGCTGCTCGACCTGGCGGGGCCGAAGATCCGCATTGAGGGCTTTCGTGACGGCAAGGTGATGCTCGTGGAGGGCAAGCACTTCACGCTCGACACGGCGCTCGATCCGAAGGCGGGCACCCTGGAGGCCGTGGGCGTCGCTTACAAGAATCTTCCCCGGGACGTGAAGGTGGGCGATACGCTGCTGCTCAACGACGGGCAGATCGTGCTCGATGTCGACCGGGTCGACGATACGCGGATCCACACCCGCGTGCGCGTGGGCGGGGAGTTGTCCGACCGCAAGGGCCTCAACCGCCAGGGCGGGGGCATCTCGGCGCCGGCGCTGTCGGACAAGGACAAGGAGGATATCCGCTTCGGCGTCGAGGAGAACGTCGACTATATCGCGGTGTCGTTCGCGCGTGACGCGGACGATATCGAGCAGGCGCGCACACTGGCGCGCCGCGCCGGCCGCGATGCGCGCATCGTCGCCAAGGTGGAGCGCCAGGAGGCGATCAGCAACCTGGATTCCATCATCGATGCGTCCGACGTCGTGATGGTGGCGCGCGGGGACCTCGGCGTGGAAATGGGCTACGCCGAGCTGACGGGCCTGCAGAAGACCATCATTCACAAGACGCGCCTGAAGAACCGCGTGGTGATCACTGCGACGCAGATGATGGAATCGATGATCCAGAACCCGATTCCGACGCGCGCCGAAGTGAGTGACGTGGCGAACGCGGTGATGGACGGCACCGATGCGGTGATGCTGTCGGCGGAAACGGCGGCCGGGCGCTACCCGGTGCGGGCCGTGGAGGCGATGGGGCAGGTGATCGAAGGCGCGGAGAAATACCAGCTGAGCCTGGGCTTCGAGCGGCACCACAACGAGGGACTGTTCGGCGACAGCGAGGAGGCGATCGCCATGGCCGTGATGTACGCGGCCAACCACATGAAGGTGCGCGCCATCGTCGCGCTCACCGAGTCGGGCTCGACTCCGCTGTGGATGTCGCGCATCCGCACGGACATCCCGATCTACGCCTTCACCCGCCACGAATCGACCCGGCGCCGGGTCACACTGTTCCGCGGCGTGTATCCCGTCGTCTTCGATGTGACGCGCGCCAAATCGACCGGCGAGCTGTACGACACGTTGTTCACCCGTCTGCTCGAGCTGAAACTCGTCGAGCGCAAGGACCTGGTGATTCTCACCAAGGGTGAACAGTCGGGTGTTCAGGGCGGCACGAACTCCCTGCAGATCCTGGAGGTGGCCTGAGCGGGCGGCCCTCGCCATGACCGGGACTGCACTGGATGCGCCAGGCGGCGAAGCCGGCGTTGCGCGGCGGCGACCAGTCGTCGCGCTGGTGCTGACCGGAGGCGGGGCGCGTTCGGCGTACCAGGTGGGCGTGCTGCGCGCCCTGGCGCAGATGCTGCCGCGCGCGCGCAATCCGTTTCAAATCATCATCGGCACCTCCGCCGGTGCGGTCTCCGCCAGCGTGCTCGCCGCCCAGGCGCACGTGTGGCGCCAAGGCGTGGCGGGGCTCGAGCGCGTCTGGGCGAACTTCCGCACCGAGCAGGTGTTCTACGTCGACGCGCCGCATATGGTGCGCTCGGGAGCGCATTGGATCCTCTCGCTGCTCTCGGGCGGACTGGTGCTCTCGCCGCCGAAATCGGTGCTCGATACCAGCCCGCTGCGCGCGCTGCTCGGCCGCGAAGTCGACTGCGGCGGCATCCGCCGCAGCATCCTGCGGGGCCACTTGCGCGCCTGCGCGCTGTGCGCGACCAGCTACGCGAGCGGCCAGTCGGTCGCCTTCTTCGACGGCCTGCCGCAGCTGGGGGAGTGGTCGCGCGTGCAGCACGTCGGCCGCCGAGCCGATCTGGCGCTCGATCACATCATGGCGAGCGTGGCCATTCCGTTGCTGTTCGCGCCGATGAAGCTCGGCGGGGAATACTTCGGCGACGGCTCGATGCGTCAGCTGAATCCGCTGAGCTCGGCCATTCACCTCGGCGCGGACCGGCTGCTCATCATCGGCGTGAGCTCGCAGCGCGGCTCCGGGGTCGACGGCGAGCGGGGGCCGGGAATGCCGACGCCCGGGGAAGTCTTCGGCTTCATGCTCGATACGCTGTTCACCGATCAGATTTACGGCGATCTGGAGCACATCGACCGCATCAACCAGCTGGTGCGCGCCGCGCCGCAGACGCGCGCCGTGCGCCACATCGATACGCTCATGATCGCCCCGAGCGTCGATCCGAACGAGATCGCCGCGCGGCACGTCGCCGACATGCCGCGCGGCCTGCGTGCGCTGCTGCGCGTGTTCGGCGGGCGGCCGGAGGTGTCCGGCCACCAGCTGACCAGCTATCTGACCTTCGAGGCACCCTATACCCGCGCGCTCATTGAACTGGGTCACCGCGACGCGATGCAGGCCCGTACGGCGCTGATGGCGTTCATGAGCGGCGATGAGCTCCCCTCGGTCGTGACCTCCCCGGGCATCACACAGGTCACCTGAGCCGGCCCCCCGCGCAGCGGAACGCCTTTACCGGATCGCGCCCGCCGGCTCGGCGGCTCGGGCGCGCGGCGCCGTGTGGCGGGCCCTGACGTTCGGGTGGTCCTGCGCGAAGCGCTCGGCGAGGCGCTCGACGATGTACACCGAGCGGTGCTGCCCGCCGGTGCAGCCGACCGCCACGGTGAGGTAGCCGCGATTGCTGGCCTGGTACTCCGGGACCCGCGCCCGCACGAACCCGACGATGTCGTCGATCAGCTTCGACACATTGGAGTGGCTCTCGAGGAAGCGGACCACCTCGAGGTCCCGTCCGGTGAGCGATCGCAGCCCCGGCTCCCAGTAGGGATTGGGCAGCGAACGTGCATCGAACACGATATCCGCATCGCCCGGGATCCCCTCCTTGAACGCGAAGGACTCAAACGTGATCGACAGGCGGTCGGTGCGCGGCTCGCCGAGCCGCTCGGCGATCAGGTCGCGCAGCGCGTGCATGCCCATGTGCGAGGTGTCGATCACGAGGTCCGCGGCCTGGGCGATCGGCTCCATCAGGTCCCGCTCCAGGCTGATCGCCGTGCGCAGGTCGCGGCTGCGCCGGCCCATCGGATGCGTGCGGCGGGTCTCGGCGAAGCGCCTGAGCAGCACTTCGTCGGCGGCCGTGAGGAAGATCGTCTCGCACTCGATGCCGCTGCGGCGCAGCTCATCGATGAGCTGCGGCACGGTGGCGATCTCGGCGGCGCTGTTGCGCGCATCGAGCCCGACCGCCGCGCGCCCGTAGGTCTGCTCGGGACTGCGCACCGCGTGGGCGATGAACGGCTTGAGCAGGGCCGCCGGGAGGTTGTCCATGCAGTAGAAATCCAGATCCTCGAGCATGCGTAGCGCCACGCTTTTGCCCGAGCCGGACAGCCCGCTCAAGACGATGATGCGCACCGGTATCCCGTGCCGCGGTGCTCAGGCCCGCAGCGTGCGGCCCTCGACGGCATGGTGATCGGTGAGCTTCTCCTTGTGCTTCTTGATGCACCGGTCGAGCTTGTCGGTGAGCAGATCGATGGCCGCGTACATGTCCTCCTCGGTCGAATCGGCATGGATAGAGCTGCCGCTCACATGCAGGGTTGCCTCGGCCTTCTGTCTCAGTTTTTCCACGCTGAGCACGCAATGCACGCCGATGACCTGCTCGAAATGCCGTTCGATGCGTTCGAGTTTCTTCTCCACGTATCCGCGCAGGGCAGGGGTGATCTCGATGTGGTGGCCGGTGACATTGAGCTGCATTGCCATCTCCTCTCGCATGACGTAGCGGATATCGATGATCTGAAACTCACAGCGGCGCCGATCCGGAGCGCTTGCGCTCGCCGGAAGAAGGAATGTTCATCGCCTCGCGGTACTTGGCGACGGTGCGGCGCGCGACCGGAATGCCCTCGGCCGAGAGCAGATCGGCGATGCGCCCGTCGCTGAGCGGGGCGAGCGGGTCCTCTTCCTTGACCAGCTTCCTGATCTTGGCGCGGATCGCGGTCGAGGAGGTGCCCGAGCCGTCCGCGCCCTCAATCTGACTGGAGAAGAAGTAGCGAAGTTCGAAGACCCCGCGCGGCGTGTGCATGTACTTGCCCGAGGTCACCCGCGAGATGGTCGACTCGTGCATGCCGACCGCCTCGGCGATGTCCTTGAGGATCATCGGGCGCATGTGCTCCTCGCCGTGCTCGAGAAAGGACACCTGGCGCTCGACGATCGAGCGGGCCACCTTGATCAGGGTCTCGTGCCGGATCTCCAGGCTCTTCAGCAGCCAGCGCGCCTCCTGCAGCTGCGCACGCAGGCTCGCGTGGCTCGCGCTGCGCCCGAGGAGGTTGGCATAGCTGTAATTGAGGCGCACTCGCGGCAGAGTGGCCGAATTGATCTCGACCGCCCAGCCATGGTCGGTGCGCCGCACGAACACGTCCGGCACCACGTACTGCGGCGCGCTGGTGCTGACCGTGGCGCCTGGCCGCGGGTGGCAGGCCCGCACGAGCGCGAGCGCTTCGGCGAGGTCTTCTTCGCTCGTGCGCAGCTCCCGCTTCAGCGCCGTGAGCTCCCGTCCGGCGAGCCGCTCGAGGTGATGCCGGGCGATCTCGATGGCCGTGGCCATCCCCGGGGTCGTCTGATCGAGCTGGCGTAGCTGCAGCTCAATGCACTCGCCGATGCTGCGAGCGGCCACGCCCGGCGGATCGAGCGCCTGCACGCCGCCGAGCACCGCCTCGACGTCCTCGGCCGCGCACTGCACTTCGGGCTTGAGCGTGTCGGCGATCTCGTCCAGGGACTCGGTGAGGTAGCCGTCGTCGTTGATGGCATCGACGATGGCGCGTGCGATCGCGAGCTCGCGCGGCCCGAGCTTGGCGAGCTCGAGCTGCCAGAGCAGATATTCCTGTAGGGACTGCCCCGAGGCGTCGGCGAATTCCTGCTGCCGGTCCTCCTCATCGCCGCTCCAGGCGGACTCGCCGCCGCCGGCGCTGTGCCCGCCCCAGTCCTCCTCCAGCACCTCGATGGACTCCTGCCGCTCCTCCTGCGCGGCGCTCTGCGCCTCATCGAGGGGCTCGGCCGCGGCCGGCTCGGCGGACTCGCTCGCTGGCGCGGTCTCGCTCTCTCCCTCATCCAGGGGCTCGAGCATGACATTGGTTTCGAGCAGCTCGCGGATGTGCGCCTGGAGCTCGAGGGCGGGCAGCTGCAGAAGCCGGATCGCCTGCTGCAGCTGCGGGGTCATGGTCAATTGCTGACCCAGCTTGAGCTGCAGTGAGGGTTTTAGCATGGCGGCATGAAGGGCGGTGGCGGCTGTCCCGGTGCGCTGGGGAAGACGGATTTCCGGTCGAGCGGCCGATGCAACGGCGGGTTCCTCAGAGACGGAACGACTCGCCCAAGTACACCTCACGGACCTGGGGATTGGCAAGGATTTCTTCGGCGTTTCCGGCGGCGATCACAGTTCCCTGATTGACGATATAGGCGCGCGAACAGACCCCCAGGGTCTCGCGCACATTGTGATCGGTGATGAGCACACCGATGCCCCGGCTGGTCAGCTCGCGGATGATGCGCTGGATGTCGAGCACCGAGAGCGGATCGACGCCGGCAAAGGGTTCATCGAGCAGCATGAAGCGCGGCTCGGCCGCGAGCGCCCGGGCGATCTCCACGCGCCGCCGCTCGCCTCCGGAGAGCGACAGGCCGAGCGTGCGCCGCACGTGCCCGATGCGCAGCTCCTCGAGCAGCTCCTCCAGGCGCTGCTCGCGCGCGGCGCGCTCCAGGTCGGCGCGCGTCTCGAGGATCGCGAGCACGTTGTCCTCGACCGAGAGGCGCCGGAACACCGAGGCCTCCTGCGGCAGGTAGCCGAGGCCGAGCTGCGCGCGCCGGTGCATCGGCAGACGCGTGATGTCCCGCTCGCCGAGGTGGATGCTTCCGGCGTCGCAGCGCACCAGGCCGACCATCATGTAGAAGGCGGTCGTCTTGCCCGCGCCGTTGGGGCCGAGCAGTCCCACCACTTCGCCGCTGGCGACCTCGAGACTCAGGCCGCACACGACGGTGCGGGAGCGGTAACGCTTTTCGAGTCCGATGGCTTGCAGCGACATCAGGACGACCGTCCGGGGGGCGCAGGCGCGGCGGGCGCCTTGGGCGGCGCGGCGGCCTTGCCCGGGGCGCTCGGCGCGATGGTGATGTGCACGCGCTCGCCGGTGCCCTGCGAGGTCGCCTCGATCCGTTCCGTGTTGATGTTGTAGAGCACCGTCGGACTGCTGAACTGATCGCGTCCGACGGCGACATAGGCATTCTGGGACAGCTGCACGGTGCCCGCCCCGACGTCATACACGATCTGGTCGGCATGACCCTGGGTGATCTTGCCCGTGGCGGGGCTCTGCTGCGTGAATTGCGCCGGATTGCCGGTGACGGTTACGCGCGCGATGCGGTTGTTGGCCACGTCCACGACGGCCTGGTCGGAGGTCAGGCTTCCACGGGGCGGAGCGTGGACGCGCACGTTGCCCTGGAGGGTCCACTGGCCGCTCGGCCGGCCGAGCCCCGTCGCATTGGCCCCGTTGGCCCGCACGGTGATCTTGCCCTGCGAGATCGTAATCTGCTTGAACGAGCCGGTGTGCGATTTGTAATCGACCTCCGAGGAGGCGGCATCGAAAGTATACGAGCCCTGGCCGAGGGCCAGGCCCTTGGCCGCGGGCGCCGGGTGCGCCGCCGCCGGCCGCGCCGGGGCCGTCGGATGCGCGGGCGTCGATTGCGCTGCGTATGCCATGCCTGCGCCGCAGAGCGGCGTGAGCAACAGCAGCAATCTAGTGCGAGGGCGTAACGATGGCATGGACCTTGGATTCTAATTGCAGGTGATGGGCCTTCAAGTCCACGACGAGCCCTGTGGCATTGAGTTTCTGTCCCGCCCACTCCAGCGCCACCGGATCGGCGGTGCTGACGAGGTCGGTGTGAGTGTCGAAGCTCAGGGTATCGGTGCGGATCTGAATCGGCGCGTGCGATCCCTGCAGCGCCGCGCTGACCTGCACGTTGCCCGTGAGCTCAACTTCCTGGGTGCCGTGCACGATGGCGCCGCGATCGGCGGTGGCCGACCAGTGATCGCCGCTCGGGTCCTGGAAGGCGAGGCCCACCTGGGTGAGCTGAACACGGTCCTCGCGGGGCAGCTGGCGGATGGAGGCGGCATTGATGGTGTAGAGCGGCAGACCGTTCGCGCCGGTCTCGATCAGCTGCGCGTCGCGAGCCGAGTAGCCCTCGCTCGTGTCCGCCCGCTCGATGGTCGCGGCCTGGGGAGCGCGATTCTGCCGCGCCAGCAGCAGCGAGCCGATGAGCACCGCCACCACGGTCAGTACGGCGAAAATCCGGTAAATCACACCGTTTCGGCTCCGCGCCGGGCAGCGAGCAGGTGGTCGCACACTTCACGCACCGCGCCGCAGCCGCCGGGCTGGGCTGTGACCACGTGCGCCGCCTGACGCGTCTCGGAATGCGCATCGGCAACTGCGAAGGCAAGCCCCGCGAGGCGCATCATCGGAACATCGGGGGTATCGTCGCCGACGCACGCGCATTCAGCAGGATCGACGCGCAGCCGCGCGCACAGCCGGCGCAGGGCCGCCGCCTTGTCGGTGACCCCCTGCAGCACGTGGCGTATCCCGAGCTCACGGCAGCGCAGCCGCGTCATGGGCGAGCGCCGCCCGGAGATCACCGCGACCTTCACGCCGGCCGCGGCCAGCTGCTTCAGTCCCGCCCCGTCGCGCACATGGAAGACCTTCAGCGCCTCGCCCCGCGGACCGTAGTAGAGACGGCCGTCGGTCAGCACGCCGTCGACATCGAGCACCAGCACGCGCACGCGCGCGGCATCGGCGCTCATGAAGGCCATGCCGCGCCGCTCATACCACCCCCGCGCGGAACAGGTCGTGCACGTTCAGCGCCCCGATCAGGCGCCCCTCGGCATCGGCGACCGGCAGCGCAGTGATGCGGTGCACCTCCATTTGATGCACCGCCTCGGCGGCCAGTTCCCGCGGACCGATGGTCTTGCACGGCGAGGTCATCACCTCGCGCATGGTCGCGCGGTGAACATCGATGCGCCGATCGAGCGCGCGGCGCAGATCCCCATCGGTGAACACCCCGCAGATGCGGTGCTCGGCGTCCGTGATGACGGTCATGCCGAGTCCTTTGCGCGACATCTCGAGCAGGCCTTCGCCGAGGGGCGTCTCGGGGCGCACCTCGGGCAGGGCATCGCCGCTGCGCATCAGTTGCTCGACGCGCAGCAGGAGCTGGCGGCCGAGCGCGCCGCCCGGGTGCGAGCGGGCGAAATCCTGCTTGGTGAAGCCGCGCGCCTCCAATACGGCCACGGCGAGCGCATCGCCCATCGCCAGCGCCGCGGTCGTGCTCGCGGTCGGCGCGAGATTCAGCGGACAGGCCTCTTCCGGCACGCTCACGTCGAGCACCACCGCGGCCGCGCGGCCGAGCGTCGAGTCGCGCTTGCCGAGCATGGCGATGAGGGGCACGGCGAGGCGCGCCAGGTGCGGCAGCAGCAGCAGCAGCTCCGGGGTCTCCCCGGAGTTCGACAGCGCGAGCACCAGATCGCCGCGCGTGATCATGCCGAGATCGCCGTGGCTGGCCTCCGCCGGATGCAGAAAGAATGACGGGCTTCCGGTGCTGGCGAGCGTCGCGGCGACCTTGCGCGCCACGTGGCCGGATTTGCCGATGCCCGTGACCACGACGCGCCCCTGGCACTCGAGGCACAGGCGGCAGGCCGCCGCGAAGCGTCCATCGAGCCGCTCGATGAGCGCCTGCACCGCGCGTGCTTCGATCGACAGCGCGCGCCGCGCGGCCGAGAGCAGGCCGGGATCGGCGGCGTCGGTGGGGTCGGCGGCGGAGTTCATCGGGCCGATTGTAGCAATTCCGCCCATCCCCTCCGGCCCCTTCGGCGCGGCCGGGACGGCGGGGGGGTTTGCGCAGCACGAGCCGTCCCTGTCGATTAAACTGCGGCCATGAACCCAGAGGAAGTCGCGCGGCTGATCCGCGCCGGCCTGCCCGGAGCCGACGTCCGAGTCGAGTCCGAGGACCAGACCCATTTCGCGGCCCGCATCGTCGCCGAGCAGTTCGCCGGGCTGCGCAGCGTCGCCCGGCACCAGCTCATCTACCGTACGCTCGGCGAGCGGGTGGGACGTGAGATTCATGCCCTGTCCATCGAGGCGTTGACCCCCGCCGAGGCCGGAGGCTGACGTGGACAAGCTGCAGATCCAGGGCGGCGTGCCGCTCGAGGGGGAGGTCCGCATCTCCGGAGCCAAGAACGCGACGCTGCCGATCCTGGCCGGCGCGCTGCTCGCGGATGGCCCCGTGGTGGTCGGCAACGTCCCCCATCTGAGGGACGTCACGACGACGGTTGAGCTGCTCGGCGGCATGGGCGCGACGGTCACGGTCGATGAGCGCATGCGCATCGAGGTCGATCCGACCACGGTGTGCGAGTATTCCGCGCCCTACGATCTGGTCAAGACCATGCGCGCCTCCATCCTGGTGCTCGGGCCGCTGGTGGCCCGGTACGGGCGCGCCGATGTGTCCCTGCCCGGCGGCTGCGCCATCGGTGCCCGGCCGGTCAACATCCACGTCGCCGGCCTTCAGGCCCTCGGCGCCGACATCACCATCGACGGCGGATACATCCGCGCGCGGGCCGAGCGGCTGCGCGGCGCGCGGCTCGTGCTCGACACCGTCACGGTGACCGGCACCGAGAACCTGATGATGGCGGCGACGCTGGCCGACGGCGAGACCGTCATCGAGAACGCCGCGCGCGAACCCGAGGTGGTCGACCTGGCGAACTTCCTGATCAGCATGGGCGCGAAGATCCGCGGCGCCGGAAGCGACAAGATCATCGTCGAGGGCGTCAAGCGCTTGAGCGGCACCCACTACGACGTGCTGCCCGACCGCATCGAGAGCGGCACCTACCTGGTGGCCGGCGCCATCACCGGCGGGCACGTGCGCATCAAGAACACCCGACCGGATCACCTCGACGCCGTCCTGGTGAAGCTGCAGGAAGCGGGGGCCAAAGTCGGCGTCGGCGACAACTGGGTCGAGGTCGACATGCGCGGCCGCCGGCCGCGCGCCGTGGACGTGCGCACCGCCCCGTACCCGGCGTTTCCGACGGACATGCAGGCGCAGTTCGCCGCGCTGAACACGGTGGCCCAGGGCGTAGGGACCATCATCGAGACGATCTTCGAGAACCGCTTCATGCACATGCTGGAGATGCGCCGGCTGGGCGCGGAGATCCGCCTCGAGGGCAACACCGCGATCATCCACGGCGTGACGCGCCTCACGGCCGCTCCGGTCATGGCGACGGACCTGCGCGCCTCGGCGAGCCTGGTGCTTGCCGGACTCATCGCCGCGGGCCGCACGGAGGTCGAGCGCATCTACCACATCGATCGGGGCTACGAGGCCATCGAGGAGAAGCTGTCGCAGCTCGGCGCGCAGATCAAGCGGGTTCCGAACTGACGGTCCGGCGCAGCGGCGCCGGTGAGCGAGCACTGAGCGGGGGGACTATGCGGATAGGCATGATTGGGCTCGGGCGCATGGGCGCCTACATGGTTCGCCGGTTGATCGAGGACGGACACGAGTGCGTCGCCTATGACAAGTCCGCGCGCGCGGTGCGCGCCGCCTCGGCGGTGGGCGCGATCGGGGCGAACTCCCCGTCGGACCTGATCGCACGGCTCGCGGCCCCGCGGGCGGTGTGGATCATGGTGCCGGCCGACGCGGTGGACGCGGTGATCGGGCAGTTGCGAGCGCTGCTCGAGCCCGGCGACCTGCTCGTCGACGGCGGCAACTCGCATTACTCCGACGACATCCGCCGCGCCGACGAGCTGCGCGCGGCGGGCATTCACTACGTCGATGTGGGCACCAGCGGCGGTGTGCTCGGCCTCGAGCAGGGGTACTGCCTCATGGTCGGCGGGGAGAAGGAGTCCTTCGACCAGCTCGAGCCGATCTTCGCCACGCTCTCCCCCGGCGGGCGGATACCTTCCGCCACGGGCCGCAAGCGCAGCGCCGCGGACACCGCGCCGATGGGCTACGTGCACTGTGGGCCAAGCGGCGCCGGCCACTTCGTCAAGATGGTGCACAACGGCATCGAGTACGGCGTGATGGCCGCCTATGCCGAGGGCCTGAGTGTGCTGCAGAGCGCCGATGTCGGGCTGCGCGAGCGGGAGGCGGACGCCGAGACCGCCCCGCTTGGGCATCCGCGCCTCTTCCAGTACCGCTTCGATATCGCGGCGATCACCGAAGTGTGGCGCCACGGCAGCATCATCTCCTCGCGGCTGCTGGATCTGACGGCGCGCGCGCTGGCCGCGGATCCTTCACTCTCGAGCTTCAGCGGCCGCGTGTCGGACTCCGGCGAGGGGCGCTGGACGGTGCAGGCGGCGATCGAGATGGGCGTGCCGGCGCAAGTGCTGAGCGCGGCGCTCTGCGCCCGCTTTGCCTCCCGCGGCAAGGGCGAGTTCGCCGACAAAGTGCTCTCGGCGATGCGCCTCGCCTTCGGCGGGCACGGCGAGCGCAAAGGCTGAGGCCGCGGGCGCCGCGCGCCCGCGGCCTCAGCCGCTTTAGTGCACCGCGGCGAGCTTGGTGATGTTGCCGATCATGGGCAGCACGCCGCGGCCCCCCACCACCTCGGGCAGGCGTCCGTTCCACTTCGCGACGGCCTGCTGCTGGATGATCTCGGGCGTCAGGGTCTCGCGCAGCAGCTTCTGGGCTGCGGACTGCGCGGTCGCCTCGACGATCTTCTGCTGCGCCACGACCTTCGCCTTCTGCAGCTCGTACTGCGCCTGCAGCGCGCGCTGCTGCGCCACCTGCTTCTCCTCGATGGCCGCCGCGAATTGCCGGCTGAAGTGAAAGTCGGTGATGTTCACCGCGTCGACCACCACCCGGAAGGGGACGAGCGCCTTGCGGATCTGGATTTCGATCTGATTGCGCACCTGGTCGCGCTCGACGATCAGATCCTCCGCGTTGTAGTGCGCGGTGACGGCCTTGATGGCATTGCTGATCGCCGGGCGGATGACCTTGTCCATCAGCTGCGACTCGGTGCCGATCTGCTGGTACACCCACTCGGCATCGCCCGGCATGATGTGCCAGTTGGTGGCGACGGTGGTCGACACGTCCTGCAGATCGCGGCTGGCGGCGGTCTCGGTCGTCTGGGAGTTCTGCACCTGCACGTTCATGCGGGCGACCGACTGCATGAACGGCACCTTCAGATGCAGGCCCGGGTCGAGCACCCCGGGCTGCACGGCGCCGAAGGTCATGAGCACGCCACGCTCGCCGGGGCCGATCTGCGCGAACGCGCCGCCGGCGATGATCAGCACCGCGATGACCACCACGCCGATGATGATCAGGCGAGTGTTCGACAGCGGCAGGTCGGGTCTGCGGGAGTTCATTGCAGCACCGAGAGGATTTGCTCGCGCTGTTCCCACAGCGCGCCGATATTGCCCGCCTGCAGCGCCCGCGGAATCTCCGTCGCGGCCGCCGCGCCCTCGTCCATGGCGAGCACCGCATCACGCAGCCCCATCACCGCCACGACCAGCTCGCTGTCGGCGGCGACCAGCGCATCGAGCGTCGCACGCTCGTTGCGATGCCGCTGATGAATGCGGTCCATCTCGGGCACGGCCGCGTTGCGCACGGCGGTCTCCAGCGTCTCGATCTGCTGTGCGGCGCGCTGCAGCGCCTGGGCCGCGGCGACGGCGGCCGCATCGGGGAAGGGGTGCTCGCGGGTCGGCGCGGGCAGATGCTCGCGGCGGAACTGCGTCTCGAGCTCCCGCGCATGCGTGCGCGACTCGCCGAGCAGCTCGCTCACCTTGCTGCGGATCAGCAGGTCATCGGCGCGCAGCTGATTCTCTTTGCGGTAGAAGTTGTAGCCCCAGCCGTAGAACAGGTTGGACAGAACCCGTTTGACCGGACCGGCCGAGTCGATGGGATTGGCAGTGGTTTTCAG
>JAKCEJ010000307.1 GCA_021838065.1 Pseudomonadota bacterium | reverse complement strand
TTGAGCAATTGGCGCTTGTATTCGTGAATGCGCTTGATCTGGCAGTCGAAGATGGCATCCGGATCGAGCGTCTGGCCGCCGGTGCGCTGCAGCCACTGTGCGAAGCGCACCTTGGCGGCGCGCTTGGCCTGCCAGAAACGCTCACGGAACGCCGCATCCTCGGCGAGCGGCTCGAGCGCCCGGAGCTGCTCGAGGGAGCCGATCCACCCCGCCCCGATCGCCTCGCGGATCAGGCTCGAGAGCTCCGGATTGGCCGTGAGCAGCCAGCGGCGCGGCGTCACGCCGTTGGTCTCGTTGCCGAAGCGCTGCGGAAACATCGCCGCGAAGTCCCCGAGCGTGCGCGTGCGCAGCAGCTCGCTGTGGATCTGTGACACCCCGTTGGTGTGGTGCGAGCCGAGCACGGCCAAATGCGCCATGCGCACCGCCTTGCGCGGCTGCTCCTCGATCAGGCTCATCCGCTGCACCCGCGCCTCATCGCCCGGATGGCGCGTGCGCACCTCGTCGAGAAAGCGCCGGTTGATCTCGTAGATGATCTCGAGCTGACGCGGCAGCGCCCGCTCGAACAGGTCGGTCGGCCAGCGCTCGAGCGCCTCGGGCAGCAGCGTGTGGTTCGTGTACGCGAGCGTGCGGACCGTGAGCTCCCAGGACTGCTCCCAGCCCAGATGCGCCTCATCGAGCAGGATGCGCATCAATTCCGCCACCGCCATCGCCGGATGGGTGTCGTTCAGCTGGATGGCGACCTGATCGGGCAAGGCGCCCCAGTCCTCGTGCGTGCGCCGGAAGCGGCGCACGATGTCCGCGAGCGATGAGGAGACGAGAAAATATTCCTGCAGGAAGCGCAAGTGCCGGCCCGCCGAGGTCACGTCGTCCGGATACAGCACGCGCGTGAGGTTCTCGGCGAGGATCTTGTCGTGCACGGCGCCGAAGAAATCCCCGTGATTGAACTCATCGAGGTCGAAGTAATCCGGTGAGTTGGCCTCCCAGAGCCGCAGCGTATTGACCATGCGTCCCCCGAAGCCGACCACCGGTCGGTCGTACGGCACGGCCCGCAACGTCGCGCCGCGCTGCTCGGAGAGCACCGCGGCACCCTCCTCGAAACGCAGCCCGCAGTGGATGTGGGTCTCGAGCGCCGCCTCCGGCCGCACGATCTCCCAGGGGTCCTGCCGGCGCAGCCAGTTGTCCGGATGTTCGACCTGCCAGCCGTTGACCAGCGTCTGGCGGAAGATGCCGTACTCGTAGCGCAGTCCGTAGCCCATCGCCGGGATCCCGAGCGTCGCCATCGAATCGAGGAAGCACGCCGCGAGCCGCCCGAGCCCGCCGTTGCCGAGGCCGGCATCCGGCTCACACTCGCACACCGCCTCGAAGTCGATGTGGCGCGCGGCGAGCACGGCGCGCACCTGCGGCTCGAGTTCGAGATTGTCGAGCGTGCACTTCAGGGAGCGGCCGAGCAGGTACTCCATGGAGAGGTAGTAGACCTGCTTGGCGCCACTGGCCAGGCACGCGTGCGTACTCTGAAGCCAGCGCTCGGCGATCTGCTCGCGCAGTGCCGCAGCGATCGCCTCGAAGCGATCCCGATCACTGGCCGCCTCCGGCGTGACGAGTTGATCGAACTGCAGGTGGCGGTCGAATGACTCACCGAGCTGACGGTCGTCCATATCCCCAGTACGGTAGACGCTCGAGCGCGGCGCGTCCACCCTGCGGCCGGTCCGAATCGTTGCGGCGTGTACGGATGCTCATGCGCCTCAGATCCGGGCAAACTGACCCGTTGGAGATCGCAAACCGAGTTCCGCATCCGACGCGAACGGCAGCCTGGCTTGACCGCGCCGCGCGCACTGCCGCAGGCTATGGCGATGAGGAGTCCCACCCCTTCCGCACCCGAGGGTCGCGCGGCCCGCCGCCACTCGCTGCACCTGCTCGTACTGTCGCTGTTGCTCGCATTCGCCGCCGCGGCCGTCGGCGCCATCGCCTCGATCGATGCCGCGGGCTTCTATGCCCGGCTGGTGCGCCCCGCGTGGGCGCCGCCGGGATGGCTGTTCGGTCCGGTCTGGAGCGTCCTGTATACGCTGATGGGGCTTGCGCTGTGGAGGGTGTGGCGCGTCCGGCCGGCGAAATCCCGCCCGGTGCGGCTGTTCTTTGCGCAGCTCGCGGTCAATGCGGCCTGGTCATGGCTGTTCTTCCGGCTGCACCTCGGTGCGGTGTCCTTCCTCTGGATCGTGCTGCTTGCGGTGCTGCTCGCCATCACCGTGGGCGCGTTCTGGCGCGTCAGCCGCGTGGCCGGCGCACTGCTCCTGCCCTACATGGGCTGGGTGTTGTTTGCCTGCGTGCTCGCCGGGGCAGTCTGGCGCGCCAACCCCGCCGCGCTCGGCTGAGCCGACACCGATCTCAGCGGGCCGCGGCGCGCGCCAGCCGACCGTATAACGCTCCAGGTGCAGCCGCACCGCCTCCCGATACCCCTCGGCGCTCGTCACCGTCGCCCCGCCGGTCAATACCAGGATGTAGTCTCCGCGGCGCGTGCGGCTGATGCGGCGCACGTGATTGAAATTGACCAGACAGGAGCGGCTGACCCGCAGCAACGGCTGACTGCACAGCGCCTGCTGCGCGGCGCGCAGAGTCGCCCGCAGAATGTGGGCCTCGGATCCGACGTTGACTTTGACGTAGTTGCGTTCGGCGCACGCGGCCTCGATCTGATCGGCGTCGAGGACTTGCCGGTCACTTCCCGTGCCCACGACCAGCCGCGGCCGCCGGGCCACGCGTGCCGCGCGAGCGCGCTGCAGGTGTTCGAGCGCCGCCTCCAGAGCCTCCTGGCGCGCCGCACTGCGCTCGGCCCTCAGGCGCCAGCGGACGCGCTCAACAGTGTCGTGGAAGCGTGCGACGTCGAAGGGCTTCAACAGGTAGTCGGCCGCAAACAGTTCAAACGCCTCGGCCGCGTAGTGCACATGCGCCGTGACGAAGACCACGACCGGCGGCCGAGACATCTCGAGCGCGCGCACCAGCGTCATGCCATCGAGCGCATCCATCTCGATGTCGAGGAAGAGCGCGTCCGGGCGCGTGGTTTCCACGGCCGGCAGCGCGGATCGCCCATCGGCATACTCTCCGAGGATCTGCACATCGGGCTCCGCCGCGCAATACTCGCGCAGCAGCCGCCGGCTGGACGCCTCATCATCCACGATCATCGCCGTCAGCATCGATCGTTCCTCCCTACAGACTCGGCGCGGCGCACTCCGCGCCGAGCAGCGGCAGATGAATCTCCGTCGTCCACTCACCCTGCGGCTGCGTCGCCGAGCGCATCGTCGCCCGCTCCCCGAAATGCAGCGCGAGCCGATGGCGCACGTTCCTCAGCCCGATCCCTTCGGAACGCTCCGTGGCGCGCGGCGCCACGGTGTTGACCACTCGCAGGGTCAGTTCATCCCCGGCCGCCGCGACTTCGACGCGGATCGATACCGCACCGTGGTG
>JAKCEJ010000306.1 GCA_021838065.1 Pseudomonadota bacterium | reverse complement strand
AGTGGCTGGCCTGACCGCCCTTGCGGCCGGCCTCGGCGGCGAGCTGGCGGTTCTGCGAGAAGCTGCGCTTCTCGTCCGGCACGCTCTGACCGCCCTTGCGGCCGGCTTCGGCGGCGAGCCGCCGGTTCTGCGAGAAGCTGCGCTTCTCGTCCGGCACGCTCTGACCGCCCTTGCGGCCGGCTTCGGCGGCGAGCCGCCGGTTCTGCGAGAAGCTGCGCTTGCCATCGGGGACGGCTTTGCCGCCCATGCTGGCGATCTGGCGTTGGCGCTCCTGGCTCATGGATGCAAATCCACGTCCACTGCTCGCCTTCTGGGCTTGGGGTCCCTCATGAGCTGGGTGAATCATGAGTGCTCTCCTTTAGTCGGACACAGAACGGGTTCGGGGGGGCAACCCGCGGCGGCACTGCCGCCGCTCAACATAAGACCCGCGGTAGGCCCCTCGGGTTCCTGCCACGTCTGCGCCCCCTGGAGGCGAGACGTCTCAGCCCCGAGCCGGTTTGACCGCTTTCGCCGAAGTTGTCGGCTTCTTAGCCTCCATCTTTGCATCAATCGCGGCAATTTCACGCTTCAACACGACTTGAACATCGGCCGGCGGGTGCATGGCCAGCAGCTTGTCGAAGCGGCTGCGCGCCAGGACCAGATCGCCGCGGCGCATGGCCTCCGCGGCGCCGAAGAACAATGCCTTCGGCGAGTTCGGATCAATGACCAGCGCCTGTTCGATCAGCTCTCCCGCCTTCCCGTTCAGCGAGGAATCACGGATCAGTATCATCGCCTCGGCCTCGCCAATCAATGCCCGCGCGCTGCGACCACCGGCGACCCGGGCGGCGTGCTGGAACGCCCGCACCGCCAGCGGGTACTCCTGCAGCACCACATAGGATTTACCGAGCTTCAGCCAGTCATCGAGGTCCCGCGGATGCGCATCCAGGTGATGGATGAGCTGCTCGACCGGGGATTCGGGTGAGGCGACGCCGGGATTGGCCTGCCACGACCAGTTGCTGAACTTCACGTACATCGCCGCCGAGCCGCCGGCCAGCACCACGCACGAGAACAGCGCCGCCCAGTGCGCCGGCGGGCGCTGCGTGCGCAGCGGCCGGATGAGCGGAATCACGACCAAGCCGGCGGCGATGACAATCAGCATCGTCGCAAAGAGAATGAAGACGATCATCAGGTGTGCTTTCCCGGGCCAGCAAGCCCGTCATCGAGGGGCTCATCCTCATCGTTGTCGCCGCGAGCCGAGAGCGCCGCGCGCCGGCGGATCACCCACGCGGCGCTCACCGCGCCGGTGGCGAGCAGCACCACCGGGGTGAGCCAGAGCCACGCGGTCTTCAGCACGAACGGCGGCTTGAAGAGGATGAAGTAACCGTAGCGCGAGACGAAGAAGTCGCGGATCTGCTGGTCGGTGGCGCCGGCGAGCAGCATCTGGCGGATCTGCCGGCGCATATCCGCCGCGAGACTGACCGGGGAGTTCGCCAGCGACTCGTCCTGGCACTGCATGCAGCGAAAGCCGTGGATCAGCCGCTCGTAGCGGGCCTCGAGCGCCGGAGTCGGCATGCGCGTCGGGGCGATCGCGTGCGCGAACGGCGCGGCCAGCAGCAGCACCGCGGCGAGCACCCCGCTGCGTAGCGCGGCGCGCATCATGAGCCGCTCACCGCATCGGTGGCCGGCAGGCGCGGCAGAAAATCTCGCGCCCACGCGCCCGGGGTGATCGGGCCGATGTACTTGTACACGATGATGCCCTGGGGATTGACGAGGAAGGTCTCAGGCGCCCCGTACACGCCCCAATGGATCGCCTCGAGTCCGCCCGGGTCGAAGGCGATCTGCTGATAGGGATTGCCCTTGGCCTGCAGATAAGCGATCGCCTGCCGGCGGCTGTCCTTCCAGTCAAGCCCGATCAGGGGCACGCGCCCCGTGCGGGCGATGGCGAGCAGCTCCGGCTCCTCGATGTGGCACGAGACGCACCACGTGCCCCAGACGTTGAACAGGTACCAGTGCCCGCGCAGCGCGGTGCTGGTGACCGGCTTGCTCGGATCGCTCAGGCTCGGCAGCGAGAAGCTCGGCGCGGGCTTGCCGATCAGCGGTGAGGGCACCAGATCCTTGCGCGGCGCCTGATCAATGCCGAGGGCGAGCAGCACCAACAGCACCGCGAACAGCGCCACCGGAATGAAGTAACGGATCATCGCGCCTCGCCCCCGGCGAGCGCTCGGGCCGCCTCATCCGCGGCCGACTCGGCGATGCGGTAGCGCCGATCGGTCAGCGCGATGAGCCCGCCGCCGGCCATGATGAGCGCTGCGATCCAGATATAGAGCACCAGCGGGCGAACCTGCAGGCGGAAGCTCCAGCGGCCATCGCCGAGATCCTGGCCCAGGGCCACCAGGATGTTGCTGCCGCGACTGATGAAGATCGCCGAATGCGTGATCGCCATGTGCTGCACCCAATAGTTGCGCTTCTGCGGGTACATCACGGCCACCGGCCTGCCGCCCCGCGTGACGATGACCTTGGCCTGCTCGCCGCTGTAATCGGGACCGTAAAGCGATTTGATGCCCTGGAACTGGAACGCGTAGCCGCCGTCGCGGGCCATCATCCCGCTCCTCAGCGCCACGTCCTGCTCGGCCGTGAACGCCTGCACGCTCGTGAGGGAGAACACGAAGATGCCGAGGCCGATGTGCGCGATGGTCATGCCGAGCACCGCGCGCGGAATGGCGATCCGCCGGCGCAGCCGATCGATCGGATCGATCAGCGAGGCGAGGATGATCCACGCCCCGAGCGTCATACCCACCGGCGAGAGCACACCCGCCCCGGTGAACACCCCGAAGGCCACCGCGCAGCCGATGAGCGCCGCGGCGGCGAGCGTCACGAGCAGCAGGCGACCTCGCCCGCCGAGGCCACCACGCTTCCAGCGCGCATGAATCCCGATGGGCAGCAGCGCGAGCAGCGGCAGCATCGAGATGAGGAACGTCGGGTTGAAGTAAGGCGGACCAACCGAGAGCTTTCCCAGCCCGAAGGCGTTGGAGATGATCGGCGCCATCTCCCCGGCGAACACCGTGCCGCAGGCGGTCACCAGCAGGATGTTGTTGAACAGCAGAAACGACTCGCGCGCGGTGAGTTCGAAGCCGGCCTCGGACTGCATCTTCGGCGCGCGCCAGGCATAAAGCGCCAGCGCCGCGCCGATCATGATGCCGAGGAAACCGAGGAGAAACTCGCCGCGCCCGGGACTGGCCACGAACGAGTGCACCGAGATGAGCACCCCGGAGCGCACCAGGAAAGTGCCGACGAGGCTCAAGGAAAACCCGAGCACCGCCAGCAGCAGCGTCCAGCTCTTGAACAGGCCCCGCTTCTCGGTCACCGCGAGCGAATGGATGAGCGCGGTGGCCATCAGCCACGGCATGAACGAGGCGTTCTCCACCGGATCCCAGAACCAGAACCCGCCCCAGCCGAGCGTGTAATACGCCCACCAGCTGCCGAGCGCGATGCCGCAGG
>JAKCEJ010000305.1 GCA_021838065.1 Pseudomonadota bacterium | reverse complement strand
CCCGACGCCCTTAGCGATCTCGGCGAAGCGAGCCCAGTCGACGACGCGCGAGTAGGCGGAGAACCCGGCGATGATCATCTTGGGGCGGTGCTCCTCGGCCAGGCGCGCCACCTGCTCGTAGTCGATTTCGCCAGTGTCGGGCCGGATCCCGTACTGTGCGGCGCGGAAGAATTTGCCGGAGAAATTCACGCGCGCGCCGTGAGTCAGGTGTCCGCCGTGATCCAGGCTCATGCCGAGGATGGGGTCGCCGGGCTGCAGCAGCGCGAAGTAGGCGGCGGCATTGGCCTGGGAGCCCGAGTGCGGCTGCACGTTGGCGTAGGCGGCTCCGAAGAGCTTCTTGGCACGCTCGATCGCCAGCTGCTCGGCGATATCGACGTATTCGCACCCGCCGTAGTAGCGCTTGCCGGGATAGCCCTCGGCGTACTTGTTGGTCAGCACCGACCCCTGCGCCTCGAGCACGCGCGGACTGGCGTAGTTTTCCGAGGCGATCAGCTCGATGTGCTCCTCCTGCCGGCGCCGCTCGCCGTCGATGGCCCGGGCCAGCTCGGGGTCAAAACTGTGGATATCCTGGGATTTTGCGAACATGCGAAGCCTCTGCTGATGGGCGCGAACCGCGGGCGCGCGAACCGGAGCCGGGCGCGGCGGGCGTGCGAATTGTACCGAAGCGACCGGCTCTGGGCAGGTTTCCGCCAGCCGGGACCCCCACCGCCCCCGCGCACCCTCTGCCCAAGCCCGCCGCGCTCGCGCGATAATGCCGGCCCCCGGGCGGACCGTATGCCCGGTTTACCTGATCCACCCGCAGCAGAGATTGCATGGCCCAGTACATTTATACGATGAATCGGGTGTCCAAGGTGGTGCCGCCCAAGCGCGTCATCCTCCGCGACATCAGTCTTTCCTTCTTCCCCGGCGCCAAGATCGGCGTGCTCGGCCTGAACGGCTCGGGCAAGTCCACCCTGCTGAGGATCATGGCGGGCATCGATACGGAAATCGACGGCGAGGCCCGGCCGCAGGCCGGCATCCGCATCGGCTATCTGCCGCAGGAGCCGCAGCTCGATCCGGCGAGCGACGTGCGCGCGACGGTCATGGAGGGCGTCGGAGAGACGCTGCGCCTGGTCGAAGCGTTCAACCAGCTGAGCGAGCGCTTCGCCGAACCGATGAGCGACGAGCAGATGAACAGCCTGCTCGCCGAACAGGCCAAACTGCAGGATGCGATCGATGCGGCGGGCGGCTGGGAGCTCGAGCGCAAGCTCGATATTGCGGCCGATGCGCTGCGCCTGCCGCCATGGGAAGCCAGGATCGCCACGCTCTCCGGAGGAGAGAAGCGCCGCGTGGCGCTGTGCCGGCTGCTGCTGTCGGCCCCGGACATGCTGCTGCTCGATGAGCCGACCAATCACCTCGACGCCGAGTCGATCACCTGGCTCGAACGCTTCCTCGAGCAGTATCCGAGCACCGTCATCGCGGTCACCCATGACCGCTACTTTCTCGACAACGTCGCCGAGTGGATCCTCGAGCTGGATCGGGGCCACGGCATCCCCTGGCACGGCAATTACTCCTCCTGGCTCGAGCAGAAGGAGCAACGGCTGCGCGTCGAGGAACGCGAGCACGAGGCGCTGCGCAAGACGCTCGAGCACGAACTCGAGTGGGTCCGCCAGAATCCCAAGGCGCGCCAGGCCAAGAGCAAGGCACGCCTGCAGCGCTACGAGGAGCTCGCCTCGCGGGAATTCCAGCAGCGCAATGAGACCAACGAGATCTACATTCCCCCGGGCGAGCGCCTCGGCGATCAGGTGATCGAAGTGACGGGCCTGCGCAAAGCCTTCGGCGAGCTGCTGCTGATCGACAATCTTTCCTTCAGCCTGCCGCGCGGCGGCATCGTCGGCATCATCGGGCCAAACGGCGCCGGCAAGACGACGCTGTTTCGCATGCTGACGGGCGCAGAGAAACCCGACGCCGGCGAGATCCGCGTCGGTCCGACCGTCAAGCTCGCCTATGTCGATCAATCTCGTCAGACGCTCGATAATCGCAAGACGGTCTGGGAGGAAATCTCGGGCGGCCTTGACATGATCAAGGTGGGCAACTACGAGACGCCCTCGCGCAGCTACGTCGGACGATTCAACTTCAAGGGCACGCAGCAGCAGCAGACCATCGGCGCCCTCTCAGGCGGGGAACGCAACCGCGTCCATCTGGCCAAGGTGCTGAGCGCCGGCGCCAACGTGCTGCTGCTCGATGAGCCGACCAATGACCTCGACGTCGAGACGCTGCGCGCGCTGGAGGAAGCGCTGATGAACTTCCCCGGGTGCGCGGTTGTCATCTCCCACGACCGATGGTTTCTCGACCGCATCGCGACCCACATTCTCGCCTTCGAGGGCGACTCGCAGGTCGTGTGGTTCGAGGGCAACTATCAGGAGTACGTGGAGGACTTCAAGCGGCGCAAGGGCGATGCGGCCGCGCAGCCGCACCGGATCCACTACAAGCCGCTGACGCGCTGAGCCCCCGATGCAGCGCCGTGCGTAAGCCCGACCCGCATGCCACCACGCAGCGCCCGCGACGCACAGCGGTCGCGGCGCATGGAGTCGGGAGCCGCTAGTGGCAAGCCCTCCGGCCGCACGCTCGAGCGCAAGCGGATCCCACGCCCTCGAGCTGCTGCGCTGGCTTGGTCCGATCGCCGCGCTCATCGTGCTCGCCGCCGTGGGCTATGTCCTGCACGGCGAGCTCGCCCGCATGCGCCTGGCGGGGGTCCTCGCGCACCTGCGCAGCATCCCGCGCACGCACGTGCTCGCCGCGCTCGGACTGACCACCGCCAGCTACTGTCTGATCAGCGGCTACGATGTGCTGGCGCTGCGCTACGTCCGCAAGCAACTGAGCTACGGACGCGTCATGTTCACCGCGTTCATTGCCGCGGTGTTCGGCCACAACCTCGGCTTTTCAGCGTTCACCGGCGGAGCGATCCGCCTGCGACTGTACACCGCGGCGGGCATCACGGCGGTGGAAGTGGCGACCATCACGGTCTTCTACAGCCTCTCGATCGCGCTCGGACTGACCTCGATTGCGGGACTGTCGCTCGCGCTCGCGCCGGCCGCTGCGGCCGGCGCGCTGCATCTGCCCGCACCTTGGCTGCGCTTCGCCGGTGTCACGCTGCTCGGGGTGGTCTGCGCCTACGTGCTGTGGGCAGGTCTGTCGCGCCGAGCGATCGAGATTCGCGGTTGGGCGCTGCGCTCGCCGGGCTTCGGGCTCAGCGCCGGCCAGATCCTGCTCAGCGTCTCCGACCTCACCATCGAGGGTTCGGTGCTGTGGTGGCTGCTGCCGAGCGCGGCGCACATCGGCCTGCTGCCCTTCATGGGCACCTACGCGATCGCGCTCTCGGCCGGCATCCTGAGCCACGTGCCCGGCGGCATCGGCGTCTTTGAAACGGTGATGCTCCTCGCACTGCACACCGCGTCGACCGATTCAGTGCTCGGCGCGCTGCTCGCATTCCGCGCGGTGTATTACCT
>JAKCEJ010000304.1 GCA_021838065.1 Pseudomonadota bacterium | reverse complement strand
GACGATCCGCCGCCGGCCGGACTGCAGCAGATGGCGCACCGCAGCGCGGGCACCGCCGGGATTATCCGAGCCCACCGAGCAGTATTTCTGGCCCGGCAGCTGCGCTCCCCAGACCACCAGCGGCAGATAGGTGTCTGCGGCGCGCTGCAGCGTCTCGTGCTCGGTGCTCTGACCGATCACCACAATGCCGTCACTGCGGCCCGAAGCGATCGCATCGCCCAGCCATTCATGCGTCGGGCGCACCGCCTTTTGCAGATGCAGTCCGTAGCCGCGCTGCGTGACCGCCTCGGCCAGATGACCGAGCATGGCGACGAAGAACGGATCGGTCAGCGGCTGGCCCGCCTCGTGCTGCAGCGGAATCATCACCGAAACCATCTGCGTACGCTTCAGCCGCAGACTGCGGGCCACCGGATTGACGACGTAGCCGTACTCCAGGGCGAGCTGCTCGATGCGCTTGCGTTTGCCGGCCTCGACCAGCGGGCTGCCCGCGAGCGCCCGCGAAACCGTCGACACGTGCACTCCCGCGAGGCGGGCGATGTCGGTCATCTTCGCCGCTTTGCCGCGGCTGCTCTCCCGCGCACGCTGCTTCATAGGTGCGCAGCATACCCGATCGGACCGGCGAATCGTGCGCTCGGCGTCTCTAAACCTCGAGCAACAGGCGCTGCGAGTCCTCCTCCTTCAGTCTCTCGAGCACCTCTTCGAGCGGCTCGGGCCGACCGAAGGCGTAGCCCTGCGCGTAATCGACGCCGAGTTCCCCGACCCGCTCGGCAATCGCGCGGTTCTCGACGAACTCCGCCACCGTGTCGATGGAGAATCCCCGCGCCAGTTCGACGATGCCGCGCACCGTCGCCTGGGATCGCGGATTAGTCAGGATTTCGCGCACGAACGAGCCGTCGATCTTCACCCGGGCGATCGGCAGGGCGTTGAGATAGGTGAGTGAGTTCGCGCCGGTGCCGAAATCATCGAGGGCGAACCGGCAGTTCCACTGCGAGAGCCTGCGGATGATTTCCTCGGCCCGCGCCAGGCTGCTCACCGCGGCCTGCTCGGTG
This sequence comes from Pseudomonadota bacterium, assembly GCA_021838065.1. GTDB lineage: Bacteria > Pseudomonadota > Gammaproteobacteria > Steroidobacterales > Steroidobacteraceae > 13-2-20CM-66-19. The sequence goes on along the minus strand of JAKCEJ010000304.1, from coordinate 2,459 downwards.
ATCTCGAAGGTAATGATGCCGGGCGGCAATTGCGCAGCGCGCAGCTCCTCACCGAGCTGACGCGCGAACGCCTCATCGCCGATCGACTGTCCGGAGAGATTGATCGAAATGCCGACACCACTCTCCTCGAGCGCCGCACGGTGCGCCGCGAGCGTCTGCAGCGTCTTGCGGACCACCCAGCGGTCGATCGCCGGCAGCATCTGGTAGCGCTCCGCGACGGCAACGAGACTCCCGGGCAGCACGACGCCCTCGGTCGGATCGTTGAGGCGCACCAGGACCTCGTACCCGCCCGGCAAGCTCCGGTTACGCAGCGGTTCGATACGCTGCGCATAGAGCATCAGCTGATCGGATTTCAGCGCCGCCCGCAGTTGTCCGACCGTTACTGCATCGACGTGCCGACGCAGCATGGTTCCGTCATCGCAGCTATCGACCTTGAGGCGATTGCGGCCTCGCTTCTTGGCCGTCTTGCAGGCCAGTTCCGCGGCCGCTAGGGCCCGTGCCAAACCCTGCGGCAGCGTCAGCAGCGCCGCCACGCCACCGCTGACGGACACGTCGATGGGGTTGTCCACCGGTCCAATGGCGAGGCGACAGATCCGCTCCTGCAACTGCTGGGCGAGCACGGCCGCCACCGGGGTGTCGGTATCGGGCAGCAGTACTGCGAAGCGGTCGGCGGCAATGCGCGCGGCGAGCGCATTGTCCGGTAGTTGCGGGGGCGCGAGCAGATCTGCGACACGCACCAGCAGTTCGTTGCCGATTTCGAAACCGTACAGCTCGTTGACCACGTGCATCTGATCGACGTCCAGGTACAGCACGCTGTGGCAGCCGTCGTTGGCCGCACCGAGGACGCGCGAGTAAACCTGCTCCAGACCCTCGCGGGTGTACAGTCCCGTGACGCTGTCGAATTGCGAGTCGACGATCCCTGCCGCCAGACGACCGAGGTGTCCGGCCAGCAGCAGATGACGCTGGCGAAAGTCCGTCGCACCGGACGGACGGAAAAAGGCGAGCACGCCGAGCACCGGACCGCAATCCGCAGCGATCGGTGCGAGCAGGATCTTGCAGCGCGGCGCAGCGGCACCGCCGCGACCGTTCAGTACCAGCGGCCGGCGCTTCTGTCGCACCCAGGCGCTCATCTGCACGCGGGAGCGCTGCCACACCTCCGCACACTCCTCGTCCGGGATCGCCGCGCCGGACTGCAGCAGGCAAAGATGGTTATCAGGCAGGTACAGAACGCCGAGGGCGCTGCGCATGCGGGTGGTGGCCGCGCTGAGCAGTGCGTGCAAAGACGAGCGGCCCCCGGACGTCTGTTGCGCCGGGCCGGGCAATTCGAGCAGCCACTGCAGATCCGCAGTGCGCTCGGTGAGCAGCTGTAGCGCCGTCTTGCGTGCCTTATCCTCCTCGAGTTGCCGACGCAGGCATCCCATGAGCGGCTGCAGCGCCGCGACGGGATCGGGCGCCTGCTCAGGGTGCGCGCCGGCGCACGACAGCACCACCGCGCCCAGCAGCACCCCGTCGGCCGAGGCCAGCGGCAGCAGCACCTGCTGCAAACCCGCGCGGACCTCGCGAACGGGCTCCAGCGGACCGCCCGTCAGCCACCCCAGATCGCGCATCCGTGCGACGCACGGCGCTGCCTGCAGCTCACCCCAGGACTCCAGGACGCCGAGCACGCCATCGAGCACGCAGATCCCCTGCAGCTGCCCGAGAAGGCTGCGTGCCCAGCCGACATAGGCATAGAAGGCCCCCGCCGAGGGGTCACATTCGGGTACGGACGTCGGCATCTCCTGCAACATGGACGGCAGCGTAACGGAGGTTTCTCCCCGAGAGGTATCGACCAGATCGCGGTCAGACCGCAGCACGGGGCGCCACCGGGCTGCCGCGCCGTGACGAGCGTCACACCTCGCCGCTCAGGCGGCGGTGATCGCGATGAGGTCCCGGTCGAACGCCTCGATGGGCACCGGGCGCCCGAACAGGTAGCCCTGGTACTGATCGCAGCCTTGGCGGATGAGGGTGTCCCACTGCCACTGTGTCTCGACGCCCTCGGCGATCACCTCCAGAGCGAGGCTGCGCGCCATCTGCACGATCGTATGGACGAGCGTCTCCCCGCCCGGATGGGACATGCCGGTGACGAAGCTGCGATCGATTTTCAGGATTCTGATCGGCAGCTGACGCAGGTAGGAGAGTGACGAATAGCCGATGCCAAAATCGTCGATCGCAAAGCTGACGCCGAGCCGGCGCAGGGCATGCATCTTGGGGATCACGTCATCCATGTCATGGATCGGCAATCCTTCGGTGATTTCCAGCTCGAGCAGGCCCGGATCGATGCCGGTCCGGGCAATGATGTCACTGACCTCGGCAACGAAGTGCTCGGCAGCGAGCTGCTTGGGGCTGATGTTCACCGCCACTTTGAGCCCGCGCGCCGGATTGCCCGGACGCGACCACTCGCGCAGCTGCCGGCAGGCGCG
>JAKCEJ010000303.1 GCA_021838065.1 Pseudomonadota bacterium | reverse complement strand
GAAACGCTCGGCCGATTTGACGGTCTGGCGCCTGCGGTACTCCTGCGGGGCGCGCTCGGCGTCCTTGCGCGGGATCTCGATGAAGTAGCCCTGCACGCGGTTGTAGCCGAGCCTGAGCGTGGCGATACCGGTGCGCTCGCGCTCGCGCCGCTCGAGCTCGAGCAGGAACTCATCGGTGTGCGTGGCGATGCGCCGCAGCTCATCGAGCTCGCTGTCGTAGCCCGGCGCGATCACCTCGCCGTCGCGCAGGAAGGTGGCGGGCTCGGCGGCAATGGCGCTGCCCAGCAGCTGTGTGACGTCCTCGTGAGCGCCGATGCGCCCGCCGAGCGCCGCGATGAGCGGGGAGTCGATGAGCGCAAGCGCGGCGCGCACCGGCGGCACTGCCGCGAGGGAGGCGCGCAGCTGCGTCAGGTCGCGCGGGCGCGCCGAGCGCAGCGCGACGCGCGCGAGAATGCGCTCCACGTCGCCGATGGCGCGCAGCCGCCCACGCAGCTCCTCGAAGCGGCGCGCCTCGAGGAGCGCGCCCACCGCCTGATAGCGCTGGCGCAGGGTCTGGTGGTCGGTGAGCGGGCGATTCAGCCAGCGGCGCAGCTGGCGCGAGCCCATGGCAGTGGCGCACGCATCGAGCAGCGCGAACAGCGTCGCCTCCTCGCGGCCGGTCAGGCTCGCATCGAGCTCCAGGTTGCGCCGTGTCGCCGCGTCGATGAGCAGCCCCTCGGCGCGCTCCTCGACGGTGAGCCCGCGGATGTGCGGCAGTGCGCTCTTCTGGGTGTCGCGCACGTACTGCAGCAGGGCGCCGGCGGCCGCGATCGCGAGCGGCAGGTCGTCGGCGCCGAAGCCCTTCAGGTCGAGCGTGCCGAGCTGATCGGTGAGCAGGCGCGAGGCGCTCGCCAGCTCGAAATGCCACGGCGGCCGGGTGCGCAGCGCGCTGTCGCGGCGCAGATCCCGAGGGGCATCCTCGGAAACGAGCAGTTCGGCGGGCTTCAAGCGCTCGAGCTCCGCATCGAGCGCGCCCGTGCCGCTCGACTGCAGCACCGTGAAGCGCCCCGCGGCCAGATCGAGCCAGGCGAGGCCGAAGCGCTCCCCGTCGCGGGCCACCGCTGCGACCAGCGTGTCCTGGCGCTCATCGAGCAGGGCCGCATCCGTGATGGTGCCCGGCGTGATGATGCGCACCACCTCGCGCTCCACGGGGCCCTTGGACTGGGCCGGATCGCCCATCTGCTCGCAGATCGCCACGCTCTCGCCCTTGCGCACCAGCCGCGCCAGGTACGACTCGACGCTGTGCGCCGGGACACCGGCCATCGGGATCGGCTGGCCGGCCGACTGACCGCGCGAGGTGAGCGTGATATCGAGCAGCGCCGCCGCCCGGCGCGCATCGTCGTAGAAGAGCTCGTAGAAATCGCCCATGCGGTAGAAGAGCAGCACATCGGGATGGTGGCTCTTGATCCGCAGGTACTGCTGCATGACCGGCGTGTGTTCCGGGTTCGTGCTCGGCAAGGCGGTCTGACCGGTATCGAAGCGTGGCGCGGGAGTCTAGCATCCAGCGGGGTGCGGCTGCGGCGCCTCACTCCGCCGCGGCATCGAGACGGGCGAGCCCGGCCGCGGCGCGCACGGTCTCGCGCTTGAACAGATACAGCGAGGCGAGCAGCAATGTCATCGGCACCAGCGAGAAATAGAACGCGTGGATGCCGCCGAAGCGCGCGAACACGATGGCGGTGATGCGTGAGCCGAGCGTGCCGCCCAGGGCCGAGAACACCAGGATGAGGCCGGTCATCGCCGCATGGGCGGGCTTGGGCAGTGCGCTCAGGGCCACCGAATTGATCACCGGGTAGATCGGGGCCATCAAGAGGCCGATCAGCGGGATCAGGTAGGCGGCCAGGGGCGCTTGCAGCCAGCCGGTGTGTCCGCCGCCGACGTGGCGGGCGAGCGGCAGCGTCAGCACGATGAGCAGTCCCATGCCGACGACGCAGACATTGAGCAGCGGGTACCAGGCGACCCGCCGCAGCAGCTGGCCGGCGGCCACGCGCCCGATGGCGATGGAGGCGGCGAGCATGCTGGCCATCTGCACACTCACGGCATCGGGCAGCTTCAGCACCTCGTAATTGAAGGTCGGCAGCCACGTGCCGAAGCTCTGCTCGATGAGCACGTAGAAGAACGTGGAGGCCAGGAAGACGTACACCATGGAGCGCAGCGAGGAGCCGCTGATCTGCGCGAGGGAGTCGCGGATCGGGCGGACCTTGCCGCGCGCGGCCGACTCATCGAGCCGGGATCCTGCGAGCAGCACCATCGCGAGAACGCACGCTCCCGCGATCAGCCAGTACACGCGCAGCCAGGCGACCTCGGCCCCGGGCCCGGAGCGGATGAACGCGCTGAACAGCCACCCCGAGATCACCACTCCCACCATGAACAGCCCCTCGATGAAATTGGTGAGGCGGGTGTGCTCGCTCTGCGTGGCCGTGAGCAGCCCGATCGAGCCGTAGACGGACACCTTGGTGAGCGCGAAGGAGATGCCGACGCAGACGAACAGCAGCGCCGTGGTGTGAAATGCCGGAAAGAGCGGCATCAGCGTGCAGGCGAGCGCGACCACCGCCAGGGCGATCAGGATCGAGCGCCGGTAGCCGAGCGCCGGCAGGAACGAGGCGACGGCGAAGGAGGTGATCACGATCGGCAGGTCCTTGAACGGCTCGAGCAGGCTCGCCTCGGGCTTGCCCACCCCGAAGCTGTGGATGGCCTGCAGGATCACCGTGCCGACGCTGTTCAGCAGGATCGCGAAGATCATGAAGCTCAGCGCCAGCGCGCTGATCATCCGATAGCGGTTCACGAGATGCGGCATGCCGGGACCGTCTTTACGCGCCGAGTCGGCCAGAGGATGATATCGATATCGACAGTGGCGCGAACCTGCGGTGGCCGAACGCAAGAAAAAAAGCCCGGATGCACCGGCCAGCCTCACCATGGCGGACCTCGCCGGGCTTGCCGGGGTGTCCCCGATCACGGTGTCGCGGGCCCTCTCCGGCAGCTCGCTGGTGAGCCCCGCCACGCGCGAGCGCATCGAGCAACTGGCCCGCAAGCACGGCTACAAGCTCAACGTGAGCGCGCGCAACTTGCGGCTGCGGCGCAGCCATGCGGTGGCGGTGATCGTCGAGATGACCCCGACGCCCGAGCGCACCATGTGGGACCCCTATCCGCTGGCGCTGCTCGGCGGCATCTCCCAGGAGCTCACCTCTGCCGGCTACAACGTCCTGCTCACCACCCGCCAGGCCGCGGGCGATGTCGCGGTCCTGGCAGCCGATGGGCTGATCCTGCTCGGCCAGGGCCCGCATCAGGACGCGGTGCGCATCTATGACAAGCTGGGCCTGCCCATGGTGGTGTGGGGCGCCGCGGGCGTGGGCGGTGATCAGCACATCGTGGTCGGCAGCGACAACCGCCACGGCGGCTTGAGCGTGGCGGAGCGGTTCGTCTCGATCGGCCGCCGCCATCCGGTGTTCATCGGCAATCCGGACCATCCCGAGAT
>JAKCEJ010000302.1 GCA_021838065.1 Pseudomonadota bacterium | reverse complement strand
GCAGCCGCCTGCGCGCGTTTCTGCAGATCGACGGCGCCATCGTCGAGCGGCGTGAGGGCCCGGGGATCGCAGCGCTCGGTGCCGAGGCGCCAGCCGATGTGCTCGCGCGGGTGCTTGCCCCGTGGCAGGCGCGCATGACGCTCGAGCGCACGGTGCTGTGCGGCATGGCAGGATCGCGCAACGGACTGGTGGAAGTTCCCTATGTGCGCGCCCCGGCGACTTTGGCGCAGTGGCGTGCGGGAGCCGCTGCGGTGCGCGCCGGCGCCGACACCCTCACCGTGCTGGCGGGAATCCAGGCACAGAATTTTCGCGACGTGGCCGACGTGATGCGCGGGGAGGAGACGCAGATCTTCGGAGCGCTGGCGATCGATCCGGCCCTCGCCGCCGGACGGCGCTTGCTGGTGCTGCCCGGCACACACTGCAAGTGGGTGGAGGTGCGCGACGGGCGGATTGCGCGCTTGCAGACGTATTTCACCGGCGAGCTGTTCGAGCTGCTGAGCACCCGCTCCTCGCTGCTGCGCGTCGGAAGTGCCGGCGAGCCGGATGAGGAGGGGTTCGAAGTGGGTCTGCGCAATGCGGCGCGCTTCGATCTGGCGGCAAACCTGTTCGAGACACGCTCAGCGCAGCTGATCGAGGGGCGCACTGCCGGCTGGGCCCGCTCGCTGCTCTCGGGATTGCTGATCGGTGCTGAGGTGCACAGCATGCGCGCGCATCTGCAGGCCTCGGGTTCGGTGCCGACGCTCATCGGCGAGCCGGCGCTGACGGACCGTTATGCTCGCGCGCTCGCGAGTTTCGGCACCGAGGCCCGGGTGCTCGACGGTGATCGGTGCGTGCTGACCGGGCTGGGGGCAGCCGTAGCGGGATTGACCGGGGACTGACTCCTCGCGCCGCGCAGCGGCTCTGTCCCTGCGCGCCACTGCACTGCGACCCTGAGGGGGGCGCTGCAAGGATACTCGCTCTTGGCCCGGGCCGATCGGGCGGCTCAGCGCCCCTCTGCCGTCGGCCGATCGAGGTCGAAGCGGACCAATGGATCTGGCAGCGGCGGCTGCACAGGCGGATGCCTGATGTCTCCGTCATTCCTCTGCTCGGGCTCGGCGCCCAGAGGGGGCTCAGAGGGGGCTCAGAGGGCTTTGTGTCCCACATATGGGACCGCGGGTATTTCCATTCCCGCCGGCGGGAATGAGCGCCGCTCCGTGCAGGGCGCATGTCGGCGAGAAAGGCCCCAAAAACAGCAACGTATCTTCCCTCGCGGCATGGCACGGAAACTGCTAGGTGAGGGCATGTGTCCTCATCGTCCGCCCGCCCATGCCTGATATTGCGATTGATCCGGCAGTCACGCGCCACAAACGCCGAAGGCGTGCGGCGCTGCTGATCGCTGCCCTCGCAGCGGGTGTGGCGCTGCTGGTCTGGGCCCTCAGCCGTCCCGGCAGTGGTCCGTCCGTGCGTCGTTCGAGCCTCTGGATCGCGACGGTGAAGCGCGGCACGCTGCCCATCGTCGTGAGCGCAGCTGGAGTGTTCCGGCCGATTCAGGAGCGCTGGATCACGGCGGCGACGCCCGGCATGGTGCAGGACGTGCGGGTCCAGCCCGGCGATGAGGTCACACCGGGGACCGTGCTGGCCGTCCTGAGCAATCCCGCAATTGCCTCAGCTGTTGCGCAAGCGAGAGCGAAGCTCTCGAGCGCCGAAGCGCAACGGGCTTCGCTGCAAGCGCAGCTCACCAGCCAGCTGCTGACGCTGCAGGGTAATCTCGCCGCTGCACAGGCGAATGCGACCACGACTGCCGTGAAAGAGCGCGCCGAGAGACCGCTGGTGCGCAGGCACATCATTTCAATGCTCGAATACACCGCCATCCGTGTGCAGGCGAAGGAGTACGCGCAGCTCGCCACTCTCGCACAGGAGCGGATTGCCGCATTCCGCCAGAGCATTGCGGCGCAGAATCGCGCCGCGCGCGCGCAGGTCTCAGCGCTTCGAGCCGTTCTCCAGAATACCCGCGAGCAGCTCGCCGCATTGTCCGTCGTGGCGGGAATCCACGGAGTCGTCCAGACCGTTGCGGTGCACGCCGGTCAGACCTTGAAAGTCGGCGGTGGCATCGCACGCGTCGCCAGCCTGAAATCGCTCAAGGCGACGGTCCAGGTGCCGGCAAGCGAAGCCGAAGAGGTCGCCGTCGGCCAGTCCGTCACCTTGCAACTCGCCACCGACGTTACCCAGGATGTCGAGGGCCGCGTCTCCCGCGTATCTCCGTCGGTCCGCAATGGCAGTGTGCAGGTGGATGTGATGCCGACCGGCCGATTACCGGCCGACGTGCGGCCGAATCTCGCGGTCAGCGCGCAGGTGCACATTGCCGACATCATCCGAGCGGTCTATCTCCAGCGTCCGGCATATGCGAATCCCGACAGTGCGATGACGCTGTTCCGGCTGGTGGACGGCGGACGAGCTGCCGTTGCAGTGCGCGTACGGTTCGGGGCCGCTTCGGACCAGTACATCCAGATTGCCAGCGGCTTGCACCCTGGCGCCCGGGTGATTGTGTCCGACGTGAGCGGGTTGGCGGGCGATCGCCGGATCGCCCTCAGATGAGCTTCGCTTCTTGAGCCTCAAAGGAGAATGTCCGCCATGAATGCCAGTCCGGTCATCGACGTTGCCGATCTCACCAAGGTGTATATGACCGACGAAGTCGAAACGCATGCGCTCACGGGCGTCAATCTGCGCGTCGAATCCGGCGAATACGTCGCGATCATGGGTCCCTCGGGCTGTGGGAAGACGACCCTCATGTCGATTCTCGGGCTCCTCGATGCACCGACTTCGGGTCGGTACGACCTGGCGGGTGAGCCGGTTGCCGCGCTCGATGCGCGCCGCCGGGCGCATTTCCGCAATCGAAACATCGGGTTCGTCTTTCAGTCGTTCAACCTGATCGGCGACCTCAATGTCTACGAGAACGTCGAGCTGCCGCTCGTCTATCGAGGTGGCATGGGGCGAGCGCAGCGGCGTGAAAAAGTTGCCGCAGCACTCGAGAGCGTCGGGATGCTGCACCGCGTGCGGCACTATCCGGCACAGTTGTCCGGCGGCCAGCAGCAGCGGGTCGCCATTGCCCGGGCGCTGGTCGGAGATCCGGCCATCCTCCTGGCCGATGAGCCGACCGGAAACCTCGACTCCGCGAACGGCGAGAAAGTCATGGAGCTTCTGGCACAGCTCAATGAGCGCGGCGCCACCTTGGTCATGGTTACCCACGATGCACGTTATGCGGCCCACGCCAGGCGCCTGGTGCGGCTGTTTGACGGGCAGATCGTCGCCGAGCAGGAAGGTCGTCGGGGCGGGGGCTCGGCGCAGAGCCCAGATGCGGAGCGCAACTGAATGCAGCATCTACTCGGACAGCATCCGCATCGTTCGAGCGCGGGGGCGGATCCGGCCCAAATCTTCAGCTCAGAGACTGTCCCTCGCGGTCAGAGGACTGCACCGGTGCCGAGGTCCTCGAGTGTTCGAGCGCTCGCGGAGCGCAGCATGCACTTGATGCCCGGATC
>JAKCEJ010000301.1 GCA_021838065.1 Pseudomonadota bacterium | reverse complement strand
CCTCGAGCGGGGAAATCTCCGCGCGGAAACCGCCGCCGGCACGCGCCGCGAGCGCGCGCCGATGCGACTCCAGCGCGAACGCATCCTGATCCTCCCGCGAGACCTTCCACTGCAGCGCGACCTTCTCGGCCGTGATGCCCATGCCGTAGGCGATCGCGTAGTTCTCCTCGCGCTCGAACACACGCGGATTGACCGCCACCTTGTTGCCCATCATGGGCACCATGGACATCGACTCCGCGCCGCCGGCGATCACCACCTGCGCCTCGCCGAGGCGGATGCGGTCGGCGGCGATCTGCACCGCGTTCAGACCCGAGGAGCAATAACGGTTGACCGTCGCGCCCGGCACCGTGTCAGGCAGTCCGGCGAGCAGCGCCGCCACGCGCGCCATGTTAAGTCCCTGCTCGGCCTCCGGGAACGCGCAGCCGACCACCACGTCCTCGACGAGAGCCGGCTCGATCGCCGGCGCCTGCGCCAGCGCGCTCACGAGCGCATGGACCAATAGGTCATCGGGGCGGACCTGGCGCAGCATGCCGCGCGGCGCCTTGCCAACCGGTGTGCGGGTCGCAGCCACGATGTAGGCGTCTTGAATCTGTTTCGTCATGAGCAATCTCTCCCGTACCGCTCAATTGCGCAGCGGCTTGCCGGTCTTCAGCGTGTGCGCGATGCGCTCCTGGGTCTTGGCGTTTCTGAGCAGCGCGACGAAGTGGCGCCGCTCGAGGGCGAGCAGCCAGGACTCATCGACCTCGGTACCGGCCTCGAGGTCGCCCCCGGTCATCACCTCGGCGATGCGCGAGCCGATCTCGAAGTCGTACGCGCTGATGAAGTGCCCTTCGAGCAGGTTCACAAGCTGCGATTTGATCGAGGCGGCGCCGGTGCGACCGGCGATGGCGAAGCGCGCACCGGCGAGCGGCGGCCGGTAGCCAGCCTGCGCGAGCGCGAGCGCCTCGTGCTTGGCCACGTACAGCAGCTCATCGGCATTGAACACCACTGGGTCGCTGTCGCGCAGATAGCCCATCCGCCGCGCCTCGATGCCGCTGGTGGCCACCTTCGCTGTGGCGACGGCCATGTAGTAATCCTTCAGGGCAGCGAGCAGATCGCCGCGGCTCTCGCGCGCAGCGCGCCGTGCGAGCTCCGTGCAGCCTCCGCCCCCGGGCAGCAGCCCGACGCCGGCCTCGACGAGCCCAACGTAGGACTCAAACGCGGCGACCACCCGGTCGCAGTGCATCACGAACTCGCAACCGCCGCCGAAGACATAACCCTCGGTGGCCGCCACCGTTGGGATCAGGCTGTAGCGCAGACGCATGGACGTGCTCTGAAAGCGCGCGATGACCGACTCGATGCTCGCCCAGTCGCCGGCGGCAAGCGCCGGCCGCAGCGCCTCGAGATTTGCGCCGACGGAAAACGGCGGCTCGGTCTGCCAGATCACCAGCGCGCGGTAGCGCGCCTCGGCCAGGTCGATGGCCTGATGGAGCCCCTCGAGCGCCTCCGGACTGATGGAGTGGGCCTTGGTCTTCAGCGACACTACGAGCACGCCGTCCCCGCTGGTAAAGCCGCGCACCGCGGCGTTCTCGTAAACGGTCTCGCCGAGCTCGCGCCGCTCGCCGGCGAGCGATGCCGGAGCGAGCTGACGCCGATACACGGGCAGGCTCGAGGGGCGCGCCAGGGCCTTCCCGGCTGCATCGTAGGAGCCTTGCGGAAAATGCACGCCGGTGCGTTCGGTCTCGAGCACCCACTGCGGCAGCGGTACCGGCGCAAGCGCCTCGCCCGAGCGGATGTCCGCCTGGATCCACTGCGCGACCCGCGACCAGCCGGCCGCCTGCCACAGCTCGAACGGCCCGCGCTGCCACCCGAAGCCCCAGCGCATCGCCAGATCGACGTCGCGCGCCGAATGGGCGATGTCCGCGAGGTGATAGGCGATGTAGTGGAACGTGTCGCGGAATGAGGCCCAGAGGAATTTCGCCTGCGGATGCTCGCTCTGGCGCAGCGCCGCAAACCGCTCGGCGACGTCCGGGATCTTGAGAATCTCGATCACCGAGGCATCGGCCTGCGCATCGGCCGGCACGTGCGCCCCGCTCGCCGGATCGAGCACGAAGAGCTCGCGCCCCTTTTTCTGATAGATGCCACTCTTGCTCTTGGCCCCGAGCGCGCCGGCAGCGATCAGCTTCTCGAGCCATGGCGGCGCGGCATACAGGCCGCGCCAGGGATCCTGCGCAAGCCCCTCGCGCATCGTGCGCACCACATGGGCGAAGGTGTCGAGGCCGACCACATCGGCGGTGCGGAACGTGGCGGACTTGGGGCGCCCGAGCTTCGGTCCGGTCAGGTCATCGACCACATCGAAGCGCAGGTTGTATTTCGCCGCATTCGCCACCGTCGCGAGCATCGAGAACACCCCGACGCGGTTGGCGACGAAGTTCGGCGTGTCTTTGGCGCGGATCACCCCCTTGCCGAGAGTGGTGACGAGAAAGGTCTCGAGGTGATCGAGCATCCCCGCATCGGAGCCGCTGCAGGGGATGATCTCGGCCAGATGCATGTAGCGCGGCGGATTGAAGAAATGCACACCGCAGAAACGCGCCCGCAGCGCCTGCGGGCACGCCTCGGCGAGCGATTCGATCGACAGTCCCGAGGTGTTGGTGGCGAAGATCGCGCCGGCGCCGAGCGCGGGGGCGACCTTGTGATACAGCTCGCGCTTCCAGTCGAGCCGCTCGGCGATGGCCTCGATGACGAGGTCGCACTCGGCGAGCCGCCCGAGGTCCTGCGCGTAGTTGGCCGGCTCGATGAACGCCTCGAGGCCCGCTGCCGCGAGCGGCGCGGGCTGCTGCTTGCGCAGCGCCGCGATGGCTTTGTTGACGATGCCGCTGCCGCCACCGGGATCGGGCAGATCGTAGAGCAGCGTCGGCACCTGCGCATTCACCAGATGCGCGGCGATCTGCGCGCCCATCACGCCCGCACCGAGCACGGCCACCTTGCGGATGTTGAAATTCGTCTCAGACATGACTTCCCCTGGTTATGCGGCCCGCTGCGGCCGGACCGCTCACGAGCCCCGCGGCGCTCAGGCCGCAGGATGCCTGCCGTTCGGCGCGGCGCTCATGCCGGCCACCACGAACGGCACAACGTGCTTGACGATCAGATCCGGATCGCGCGCCGACACGGCCGAACGGCCGAAGAGCTTGAGGATGTCATTGCCTGCGAAGGCATGAAACATCACGCTCAAGCCCAGATGCAACCGCCACGCCACCTCCTCGCTCGACAGGTGCGGCAGCGCGCGTCCGAGCGCTACGGTATAGCGGGCGACGAGGTGACCCCAATCGCGCGAGAGCGTCTCGCGCACCTGCCGGTGGTTCTCCACCAGCACGCGCGAGAACAGGCGCACGAACAGCGCCCCGCCGTGCGAGGGATCCTTCGAGAGCGCCAGCGCCGGCCGGACATAGCACATCATCACCGCCTCGACATCGAACACGGCCTTGCCGGCGGCGACCTTCGCCTCGAGCGCATCGAGCTCGCGCAGACACTCGCGCGCCCACGGGGCGAAGCGCCGCG
>JAKCEJ010000300.1 GCA_021838065.1 Pseudomonadota bacterium | reverse complement strand
CATCCGCGCGATATAGCGCCGGCAGATCTCGAGCTGGTCTTCGATCGAGGCCGCCCGCTGGTTCTCCGAGGAATACCGCGCGTAGATTACCGCCCGCATGATACTGCTCCGCCGACTCGCTGCAGGCAAAATCCTATCATGCCGAATGTCGCCATGCCTCAGGATTCCGCACTGTCGTCATCATCGTCGAATAGCCTGCCGAACCGCTTGCGCTTGATCGCGTTCCACGCACGGCTGGCGGCGATCCCGCCGCTGCGGTCATAGATCTGGTTCACCGAGCTCACGCCATTATGGCCCAACGCAGCCGCGGCGAGGCCGAGATTCCCAGGATCGCGCAGCATGAAGGCCGTCGCCTTCGCATGTCGGAAGGGATGGGTCGACGCTCGCTGACCGTCTGTCGTCCGGCACAGGTGATCGAATACCGCATGCACCCCGCCGGGCTTCATTGGAAATGAATCGTCGCAAACCCAGAGACGGCCGTGATCGGGTTGACCACATAGCAGGACCGGACGGAATCGCTCGAGATAGACGGCAAGGTAGTCGGCCAGCCAGCCGGGCACCTCGTAGTCGAGGTCGGCCTTGTTCTTGACGCTCTCCTGAAACTGCAGAAACCAGCGCGTGCCGCGGCGCACGAGATGTTCGCCCAACGTGATCTCCGTGAGATTGCCGAGCCTGAGCGTAAAGATGGCCTGGAAAACGAGCAACAGTCCGTTCCGGAACGCGACGCTCCCCTTCCGGTCGGTTCGGTCCCGGGCCTTGTCCATCATGGACCGGCCTTGCGCCACGACACCAATGCTGTCGACCGGCTTAACCGTCTTCCGAGCAGCCCGGACCTCTGCAGTGGTTGGAGCCAGCCGGTGCCGGGTGATCCAGCCCCAGTCAATCTCCGGCGCCAGCGCTTGCATTGCGATCTTCAAAAATGTCAGTCGCGCATCAATCGTTGAAGCGCGGCACCGCGTCCGCAGTTCCACAATAAAGCGGCCGAGTCGTTCCGGGGTCAGCCGCTGTTCCAGCGGGGCTGACGGGTCGAGTTCTCCCTCGCTCGCTAGCCACGCAAGGAACGACCCATAGGCGTCGGCGTATGTCTTTATCGTGCGGGGCTGGGAATTGGCGAGCCGCCCGTCATCATCGAGTGGATCGTCGCGATACTGTGCCCGCTCCCACCGAAGCCGATCGGCCGCGGGCCAGTCGGCAGGACGGAGTTGTCTCACACGTAAGGGGACAAGATGCTGAAAGCCCGTCCGGCCGCTGCGGCCACGGCGCGTTCCGTCGCTCATGTCGCCCTCCCGCGCAGCGCGCGCGTGACAGCCTCCTCATACTGCCGTTGCGCCGCACGACCTCTCTGCATTCCATAGTGCCGGATCGTGGTGTCGACATGCGTGTGCTCGAGCATCCGTTGTGCGACCGCAACAGCATCCGGATCAGAATCCAGGATGATCGTCGCAATCAGCGCCCTGGCGAGATGCGAGTTGAACTCGATCCCAAGATGGCGCCAGATCTCTCGAGAAAGGCCTTGCGCAAGATTGTTGCCGGCAATCTGGCCACCTTCTTTGCGCGGAAAAAGATGAGTCTCGCCGGCCAATCCCAGCGGCCGTACGGCGAAGTCGAAGTATTCTACGATACGCTTCGCAAGGGCCCCGTCGATTGCCGCTTCGATCGGCACTCCGGTCTTGGTCCGCGAACCCGGGATTGATAGACCGATGATCCGCCCCTTCCGGTCCCGCCGAAAATCGTCCCGGAAATCGAGCGATGCAAGCTCGCCGGCGCGCAGCGGCTTGACCAGCAAGATTGCAAGCGCAATGGCGCATTTGGCCTTCGCGCGCGCCTGTCGCAGCCTCGCCGCCTTCTCTAGTTCGCGAGCCTCGCGCCAAAGTGTCTGTGGCAGCTTGTAGAAATCGCGCAGCACGCGCTCGTCGTCGAATACGGCAAGCCGTTCCCGCGTCCGTTTGGGAAAGCCGGCCCTCGCCCTCGGTACGCGGCCGGCAAGTCGCTTGACCTTCAAAAGGTCCGCCTCGGCCAAGTCTCCGACCTGTGCGGCCATTGTCTGCAGATGTGAGGCCATCGGCCTGGCGCCAGGCGGCCAGGTCCTGCCGTCCGGGCTGTGCCGGCGAAATTGTTCGCGCAGGACCGCACCGACAGCCGCTGGCGTGCAGAGTGCACTTATGTGGTCGAGCCGTTCCGCCGGCCAATCAAGCTCCAACAAATATTGCGCGCCGAGATAGATGTATGTCCGCCGCTTCCGCAAAGTTTCCGAGGCAATTGCGCGCCCGATGCGCTCGTCAAACGGGTCTGGCGCGGCGCAGCGTGCGAGATAGGCTTCCGCGCTCGAGTGGAATGTTGCGGGGAGCTCGTCCTTGCGGGTCGCGACGAGATTGTAGTGGGGACGTTCGGGCAGGGGCGCGATGCCCCAATCCGGATTCTCGCGACACAGACGGCGCCAGGTTTGGGTCGCACCGTTCGCCAGCGCGCGGTGCGTAAGGGTGAGCGACTGCTCCTCCAGCCACGCGCGATATGTCGCGAAGGTCTCGTGCGTGACCCCGTGCGGCTCTACCGCCATCGAGGTCGCAAAATTGGCGAATTGGCGGATCGCTGCAAGCTGGGCCTCATTTTTAATATCGGCCAGAACGGCCTCCCATGCGGCAGACCGAGGGATCGTCCGCGAGACGGGACGAAGCCAGCCGGTCATGCGCAGGATCCGCCGAAGGCCGCTGACGATACTGGCCCACTGATCACGCCGGATCCGTGCCTGCGCCGGGTGAAATGCTACCAGCATCTCTCGTAGCAGTCTCGGTTCGCAGGGAAGCAGGGTCAGGTCAGGTTCGCGGTCGACCTTCTGCAGCGCCTTCGCGGCGACGTTCACGAAACTCCGATGCTTGCGCCGTTGCGTCTCCGTGAATAGGCCGGCCTCCTCGATCATTGCCAACGCCTCTGCGAAATTCCCCGGGCGTTCCTCAGGGCGGACCACGCGAGCACTAGGCGAAACAGGGACAGGGTCGCCGCCGTCAATCGCCTCATCGGCAGAGATAGGATCCGCGGCGCGCACATGAGCATGATCGACATTGATCGGCGCCCCGAAGAGGTCGGCCTGTGCGGGGACTGGTTCTGGGCTATCAGGGCGCCGTCCGCGAATCCGATGAACGACCTTGATGGCAGGGCGCTCTTTGCCGGTCAGACCCGCGGTGACGGAAACCTTGTCGATGTCGACCGTCGCAGGGCAGTAGGCACAGCCAAAGTCGAGATCAAGCTGGTCGAGCGTGCTCATGTGTGTGCTCCAATGAACTGGCTGGTTCCGGTGTGCGCAGCAGTGTGAAATTCCGAACCCGCCGCAATTGGTTCCCCCTGATACCCAAGAGGTGCGGGATCGGAATGACGAGCTAACCTGCTGGAAACGCGAGAAGTCTGGGCGGCGCGGTCACTGCCCGCTCCAGCGCTGCAAGCGGCATTGGAGAGGCGTGTGCTCCGGGTGCGGGGGATCATCGTAACGGCCATCGCAGCTCAGCCCCTCGACGAGGCCTGGAAGGCGTCAAAATCATCCGGGCGAATGCGGACGCTGCGACCGATTCGTACAGAAGGAAGCC
>JAKCEJ010000299.1 GCA_021838065.1 Pseudomonadota bacterium | reverse complement strand
TTGCCCGAAGAGACTGCCTGGGAGGACGCGCATCGGCGCGCACGATAGCAGTATGCGCCGCCGCGCGGGAAGGCGCGGGGATCAGGATCGCCGCCGCAACTCGGGCCCGACTGCAACTTTCGCCGGCGGGAGGTGTTCTGGGGGCATCACAGAGGAGATTTCACCATGAGTGTCTTGCGAAAACTGATTGCCGCCGCGCTTGCGCTGCTCCTGACCCTCGCCAGCACCGCACTCGTCTTCGCGCCCGTCGCGTTTGCCCATGCGGCGCCAGTCGCAGCCGCGAGCCAGTCCTGGAATTCAGCCGGATTCCACCGCGCCGCCGGCGGACAGCTCGTGCACGGCCGGGACTGAACGGACGCTTTGATGCCCCGCGCGCCGGGCCATGCGGTAACCGCTCCGCGCGCCGTCATGGAAGGCTGCGGTGTTTCCTCACTCCGGCAGCGCCACACCCGACCCGCCCATCTCGGCCGGCAGGTCCTGCATCTTGGGTTGCCCGTCGTGAATCCGCAGCACCGTCTCCTGATAGTGCACGTGCACGGCGGGGCGGAACGCGAGCGTCGGCAGCAGCGCCGCGTACACATCGATGAGACCAAAGCCGGGGTGATCGGTGAACAGATGACCGCCGCACTCGGTGCACCACTTGCGGTGACTCTGCGGCGTCTTGTGGTAGCTGCCGAGCGACTCGGCACCGCGCGTGATCCTGAGCGCATCGGGCTTCCACAGCGTGAACGCGTTGACCGGGCCTGCGGACCAGTGGCGGCAGGAGTCGCAGTGACAGTAGCCCATGGCGACGGGCTCGCCCGTGACTTGGAACTGGACTTGGCCGCAGAAGCAGCGACCCTCGTGCACCGGTGCGTTCATCCGCAATCTCCGTGATGCTCTATACGGCTCCAGCATAAGTCCGCTGTTGGCATCGGTCAACGCGCGCGCGGCGACGATGTCCGCTCATACAATCGGACGTCCAGCGATCACCCGAAACGCCGCGCGCTCCCTGCGCTCCAATATTGACTCACGCCGCACACTCCGCGCGCCTCAGGGCGCCTGCCCCGGCGCGGCCCCGATGGGCGCAATCGCGCGAGGGTTTCACAACTTCTGATGAGAGCCGTCGCACATCGGCTTGTGCGCTGAATGCTTGCACCCGCAGAAGTACACGGTTCCACTCTTCTGCGCCTTGTGCTCGAGCGGGGTGAACTCGCTGCCCTTGTGGGCCCCATCGCAGAACGGCTGGTTCTTGCTGCGGCCGCAGGCGCACCACCAGTAGGTTTTGCCCGCCTCGACCTCGACGGCATAGGGGCCTTTCTGGGCAATCGTCGCTTCGCTCATGATCTCGCTCCTGATCTTGCAGATGTGCCTGTTTTTCCTGCCGTCTCGCGCAGCCGGCAGCGTGTGGGGCGCACTCTAGCTCAGCGCCGCTCACCGGACCAGATGACGCTGATCAATGATTTGTTGCTCGCGGGGCAACAGTGGGTCCGCCGCGGGGCATGTGCCTGACGGACCGGCCGACCGAATTCGGGGAATCGGCGCTGCCGCGCGGACTATGAGATGTGCACGCCCGGCCGCGGCGCGCCCGCTGCGGCCTCGAGTCCTGGGCCCATGCAACGCGCATGATCCGCGGCATGCCCCGAGCACCATTCCGCGACCGCACCGGTTGCGGTGCGCAAAGGAGCGTGATACATGAATCTCCCCCCGGGAGAATCGTCGCCAACAGCGCGAAAACCACTGCAGCCGGGGTGTTCAACGGGAAATGGACGAGTCGGAATCGGACGATGAGTGACGCACCGCCAGGAACGAACGAGCCGCTGTTGCACTTTCTCGCGCATCCGGAGCTCAGTGAGCGCCCGTCCCGCCGGTTGACCTTGTGGCCGTGGTTCGGCTGGCTGTGTCTGATGTTCCTGCTGGGATTCGCCGGCGGCCAGCTGGATGGCCTGCTGGCGCACTGGTTCGGATGGCGCGTCGCGCCCGATACCTTCCAGACCTACCTCGTCACGCACCCCTCGCTCGCGGCGGCGGCCATCGTGCTGGTGGCGCCGATCCTCGAGGAGTTCGGCTACCGGGCGTTTCTCTCCACCGCGCCGCGGCCGGTGTTCGTGGGCCTCGCCTTCTTCATCTGCTACACGTACCTGGCGCTGC
Source organism: Pseudomonadota bacterium (assembly GCA_021838065.1). Taxonomy (GTDB): domain Bacteria; phylum Pseudomonadota; class Gammaproteobacteria; order Steroidobacterales; family Steroidobacteraceae; genus 13-2-20CM-66-19. The sequence continues at coordinate 1,457 of JAKCEJ010000299.1, read as the reverse complement.
GGCTCAATATCGAGCACCCGTCCGTCGTACGCACGATCCCGCATTACTTCTACGCCTTCTGGGCGCTGCTGCCGGCGGGCATCATCAGCGCGCTGCTCTACCGTTTTGCCCGCGAGCCGGTGCTGGCGTTTTTCCGGCGCCGCGGCGCCGCGGTGTTCTGGACCTCGTGCCTGCTGTTCGGCGCCGAGCACGCGGCGGTCTATTCCAACGCGCCGGCCTGGTGGAGCGTCGTCCTGGCGCTGCCGCAGTTCCTGGTGGGCGTCGGCCTGGCCTATATCCGCGTCGCGTTCGGGCTGCGTTGGAGCATCGCCACGCATCTGGCCTTCGACGGGATCATCGTGTTCGCATCCTGGCTGTATCTGTTCACCCCGCGTGGCAGCCTGCCGCGCGAGGCGGTTCAGCTGCTGCTGGCCGCGCTCGCCGTCCTGATCCTGGTGTACGGCCTGAAGGTCTCCTGGCGCGTGTTGCGCAGCCGCTAGCGCACTCGGGGAGTGTGCCGGGGGCGCTCATCCCCGATCGTCCCGCAATGCGCCCGCGCCCCGCTGCGGCGCGCCGGACCGGACCGGGTCGCCGCACTCCCCAGCGGAGGCGGCGACCCCGTTCCTCAGAGCAATCGCGCGCCGGCGGCGGTGGCTGTCCGCAGCCGGGCCTCGCCCTTCTGCGCTTCGCCTTCCAGCTTGTTGAATGCGGCAATCTGCGCCGGATCCGGCGCCCGGTAGTCGAGGCCGATGTTCGACTGCAGGTACGCGAGGAAGCTGCGCAGCCGCATATTGTGCATAACGTCTCCCTCGCTCGAGCGGACGTGGCGCTGCACTACCGCGTGCACGGCCTCATGGAGCTCCTCGATCGCCGGGCCCGCCGTGGCCGCATCAATCTGGTGCGCGGCGACCGCCTTGACGAGGCGCCGGCGCAGCAGGATGGCCGCATTGATGTCGTGATCGAGCACATCCACCGTGCGGTGCAGGGCAAGCTGCAGCGCGAGGTGCTGCTTCAGGATCGCCGCAGTCGTGTGCAGCCGTGGGTCAAGCTTCACCTGGAACGTCTGCCGGTAGGAGTGACCGCCGTAGCGCAGGACGACGGTGTAGCGGCCGGGATTGACCAGCGGTCCGCTCGCCGATGCCGTCATGCCGTCAGTGTACTCGGGCGGTTCCCACCCGATCACGTTCGTGGCGCTCGCGTAGCGCAGATCCCACTGGAAGCGGTTCATGCCCGGCGCAATCCCCGTCATCTTCCGCTTGGCGATTTTCTGCGCCTGGGAGGGCAACAGGTTGTCCCGGACCGTGGCGGGCAGCTTCTTCGCATGCTTCTTCTTCAGATGCAGCGTGTAGTGCTCGATCACGTTGCCTTTCGCATCGAGAAACGCCAGGCTCACTGGCGTCTTGCCTCGATAGTCCGCCGGGATGTGGAAGAACACGGTCGCGCCGAAGGGCGGATTCGTGCCGACGGACGCGCGACGC
>JAKCEJ010000298.1 GCA_021838065.1 Pseudomonadota bacterium | reverse complement strand
TACGGATTCGGCAACAACTCGCTGCGCATCAACCAGACGAACTACACCAAGCAGCAGATGTTCGTGCGGGCCAAGATCGGCTACAACTTCAACCGCGCCTGGCAGCTCGCCTATACCTTCGAGGCACGCAAGGTCAAAGTGAGCGCCGGCACGCTGCGGGGCATTCCCTCGATCACGCAGCGCTTCGCCGACCTGCTCGGTCTCGGCACCACGCACGAGCTGCTGAACCGCATCTCGTTGATTTACGACACGCGCAACAACATCGTCATCCCCACCAGCGGCATGGACGTGGTGGTGTATGGCGGGGTGGCGAGCCGCAACGTCTCGATCGACGACTCGCTGTTCACCGAAGCCGGTGCCGACGGACGCTTCTACTGGTCTCCGACCCCGACGCTCACGGTGGCCACGCACTTCGACCTGCGCTACGAGCCGACCGCGCACCACGTGCCGTTCTGGGGCTTGAGCAGTCTCGGCGGCGATGCCAGTGCGATCGGCGGTTCACAGCCGCTGCGCGGCTACGGTACCGCGCGCTTCTACGACCGCAATGCGTTCGTCGCGAATATCGAGCTGCGTCAGACGGTGCTGTCACTGAACACACTCTCGACGCACATCCTGATCCAGGTGACCCCGTTCTTCGACACCGGCCGGGTATTCCACAACTACAGCACCTCGCCGTTCACGCACCTGCACAACGTGTTCGGCATCGGCTTTCGCGGCATCGCCCCGCCGTCGGTCGTTGGCTATGTCGACGTCGGCGACGGCAGCGAGGGCATCGCCGTGTTCACGGGCATCAATTATCCATTCTGAGTCGACGGGCCGCACCGGCCTGCCGTTCCACCTCGGCACCTCGCTCGGCAGCGAAATCCACTGTGCGGGCGCCGCCGGTGTGCCCGGAAAATCCCTCCCGATCACCCGCACGGCCTCGTCAGTCGCAGCCCGATATTACGGGTAGCACGTACGCATCAGCGCGAATGGCGCGCAGCGCAGCAAGCGCGTAGAGGATAAAAGACCGAGTGTGCCGCAGCGCGCACCGGCATGCGCTCTTAGTTCGTCCCTGAGCGCTGATCCCCAGCGAGGAGCACGAGCATGTCGAGTACGAATCCGCTGATGCGCTACGGGACAGTCTCCCAGGTTCTGCACTGGACGATCGCCGCGTTGGTGATTGTCCAGCTCGTCATGGGCAAAGCCGGACTGATCGATGCGGAGCATTCCAGCACCGCCGCGTTCATGTGGCATGGTTCTCTCGGGCTCATCGTGCTCGCTCTGGCGCTCGTTCGGATCCTCTGGATCCTGGTCAATCGTCCTCCGGCGTTTCCGGCTACCCTGTCCCGTCTCGGCCGGATCAGCGCACGGACGGTCCATGTGTCGCTTTACGCTCTGTTGATCGCACTACCGATGTCCGGCTGGTGGGCCGCGTCCGCCGAGGGCGCCACCGTCAATTTTTTCAATATGGCCACGGTACCGGGCTGGCGAGTCACTGCGGCGAGCCCTTCGCGCTCGGAGACGCAATTTCAGACGCTGGCGGAACCGGAGCAGCAAGGCGCAGCGCAGGACGATGCCGCGCAGGAGATCCACGAGCTGCTCGGCGATGCACTCCTGGTGCTGGTCATTCTGCACGTCCTGGCAGCACTGAAACACCAGTTCGTCGATCACGACCAGCTGATCGAGCGGATGTTGCCGGCGCGCAGGTCTCATCCGAAGACTGCATCGCCCCCTCCCATCAACACCTGAAGCACCCCGAGGGCCTGCCGATTGGGAGGTCGTCTGCGCTCGCCTCGCCGCGCGCCCGTCAGCCCTCGCGACCGGCGCTGCCCTGCCGTGGCGCCTCCAGATATCCCTCGGCGCCGAACCACTCGAGCGCATCGGCAAACGCCACGGCCGCAGGCCTGAACCCGTAACCGAGTTCGCGCACGGCTTTGTCGCTCGAGAAGTACATGCGCTTTCGCGCCATGCGCACGCTGTCGACCGTCACGCGGGTCGGACGGCCCGTCAAGCGCGCGATCCCTTCCGCGACATAGGCGATCGGCAGCACCACGGCGTGCGGCAGCTTCAGCCGCGGCGGTGAACGCCCGGCAAGACGCGTGATCTGGACCAGAATCTCGCGCAGCGGCAGATTCTCCCCGCCGAGTATGTAGCGCTCACCGATGCGCCCGTGGTGAAACGCCAGCACGTGGCCGGCGGCAACGTCATCGACGTGAACGATGTTCAGGCCCGTATCGACATAGGCCGGCGTGCGGCCGAGTGCTGCATCGAGCACGATCTGCCCGGTGGGCGTCGGCTTCACGTCGCGTGGCCCGACGGGCGCCGCCGGGTTGACGATCACCACCGGAGCGCCCGCCTCAGCGGCCTCGAGCGCAACCCGCTCGGCGAGGAACTTCGAGCGTTTGTAGTGACCGACCATCTCCCCGAGGGCCACGGGCGTCGCCTCGGTCCCGGGACTGCCGTCCTCCGGCAGTCCGATGCAGGCCACGCTGCTGGTGTAGACGATGCGCTGGACGCCGGCACGGTGGGCCGCTTCGATCAAATGGCGTGTTCCGTCCACGTTGGCGCGATACATGGTCTGCGGATCCGGGACCCACAGACGATAATCGGCCGCGGCGTGAAACACTGCGTCACAGTCCGCCACGGCGCGCTCGAGCGAAGCCGGATCGGTCAGATCGCCAACGATGTTCTCCACGGTGAGCGCACGCAGGTTGCGCCGGTCAGAGCCTGCGCGTGTCAGCACGCGCACGCGCCAGCCGGCGCCGAGCAAGGTGCGCGCGAGCGCCGCGCCCACGAAACCGCTCGCACCCGTGACCAGAGCTTTCAATGCGTCTGCCTCCAACGGCCGTCGGTCAGCGCGCGCCGGGCCGGCAAGTCCGGCGCGGCGATGCGCGAGAGTTCATCACATGCCATGCGGAATCGGCGCGCCAGCTCGCGCACCGCGCCGATGCTCCAGGGAGCGAGCGCGAGCCCGAGCACGAGCCGGCCGATCTGCACCTCCCCGCCGCGGCTCGCGGCGAGCACGGCGGGCGGCAGATCATCCGCCGCGGTATCGACCACGACGCGCAGCACCATGAACGGTACGGCGGCGGCAGCGGCAAAGCGCGCGACGGCCGCGCTCTCCATGTCGACGGCCCCACAGCCGCTCTCACGCCAGGCGAGCGCCTTGTCGAGGCGTGTGCCGACAGGTACTCGGCTGGTCAGCAGCGGCGCGTCGCTCACGATGCAGTCCCGCGGCAGCGCAGCGCGCACCGCCTCGCGCCAGCGCGGATCGGTCGGCAGGGCCGGTTCATCCGGCACCACCACTTCGCTCGGCACGAGCAACGTGCCGCAGCGCAGCACCGGATCGAGTCCGCCGGCGGTGCCGAAGCTCGCCAGTGCGGTGGCGCCGGCTTCGGCCAGGCGCAGCGCGCCGGCTTGTGCCGCATCCCACCCCATGCCGCTCACCGTGAGCAGCGCGTCGTCATCGAGTTTGAACACACCGCCTGCGGCGAGTGGACGCTGCTGTGGGTCGAGTGCGCGTGCCTCGGATGCCAGCGCCGCGACGATCCCCACGCAGTTCAAGGCGCGCGCGGCCTCCCCTGACGGTAGGCGGCCAGCGCCCAGAGGG
>JAKCEJ010000033.1 GCA_021838065.1 Pseudomonadota bacterium | reverse complement strand
GCTGGCGAGCCTCGCGGGCGGCCCGAAGCACGGCCACGCCATGATCGAGGACATCGCGGGGCTGTGCGGATCAAGGCTGGGGCCGGGCACGCTTTACGGCGCCATCACGCGCCTCGAGGCCCAGGGCCTCATCGAGGCGCTTGCGCCCGAGGAGCGCCGCCGGCCGTATCGCATCACCGCCGCCGGAGGACGCGTGCTGCGTGCGCGGCTCGCGACACTGCAGCAGTTCGTCAACGCCGGGACGAAGAGGCTCAAGTTCGTATGAACCGCACACTCGCCCGCTGGTTGCTGCGCGCATACCCGCCCGCCTGGCGGGCGCGCTACGGCGAGGAATTCGAGGATCTCCTGCATGCCGGGCCGGGCGGTCCGGGGACGGTGCTGGATATCCTGCTTTCGGCCGCGCGCGAGCGCTGCTCGCCACAACTTGAGGGAGGTGTTCTCATGAACGGCTCACCGGGATCGGTCTTGGCTCTCTCGAAGCGGCCGAGTGCCTTTGTGCCGATGGCGATGTCGCTTGCGGCCCTCACCGCGGTCCTCATCGACGTCGGCCGCTTCGGCATCCCGTCGCCCCACGCCGACGAGGGCGCTGTGGCGCACCTGTGGCAGCTGCTCATGGCCTGCCAGGTACCCGTGATCGCGGGGTTCGCATTCCGCTGGCTGCGCAGAGCCCCTCGACCGGCGTTTGGTGTCCTCGCCATCCAGGCCGCGCTGATTCTCGCGGCGTTGGCGCCGGTCTACCTCCTCGGACTCTGAGTGTTCGCCAACGAGTCCGGTAGGCGGGGGCCGAGGTCGATTCTCCCAGCAACTCATCAATCATTGACGGCCGAAGCGCGTCATTCCTTGCTGGAAGGGTGCCGCGAGCGCTAAATACGCACCCTGGAGCCCGCGGGCGACGTCGCGGTCCACTCAACCAGTCGCGCTGCTCAGGGTGCGCCCGCGTGGACGGTTGGGTGCACAGTTCAGATGCGAGCGGCGCCGACTGCCGTCGTGATCGCCTCCTGCGCAACCGTAGGCGGGCACGTGCGAGGCTCCCTGACATCCTGAAAGCGCAGCCGATGACGCGCGAGAGGAGACCATGAAACCGGCCCGGAAGACGATGCGCAAGCCCCGCTCGAGCGGTAAGGCCGCTGGGCAGCCGCGAGCCTTCACGGCAGAGGAGAGGGCGGCGATGCGCGAGCGTCTTCAGGAACTGAAGGGGAGTGCGCGCCGCGGGACGCCCGGCGAGAAAGCGGAGGGCGAGGGCGCGGTGCTCGCGAAGCTTGCCGAACTGCCGGCATCGGATCGCGCGATCGGCGAGCGCATTCATGCGCTCATCAAAGCCAATGCACCAAACCTCACGCCGAGAACCTGGTACGGAATGCCCGCGTACGCCAAGGACGGCAATGTGGTGTGCTTCTGTCAGTGCGCGCAGAAGTTCAAGACCCGATACGCGACGCTCGGCTTCAGCGACCAGGCGCGCCTCGACGATGGCCGCATGTGGCCGACCGCCTTCGCCGTGCGCGAGCTGACTGGCACCGAAGAAGCTCGAATCGTCGCGCTCGTGAAGCAGGCGGCGAGCTGAGCGAGAGAGCGGCGGCGGTGAGCGAACCGCACGAGGGTGACTGAGCGCGCGGCCGGCCGGGCTGGGCCGGCCGGAGCAGGCGCTGCGCGAGAGCGGGATTCCGTGCCCCGGTGCGATCAGCAGCCGGTGCCGATCGTCACGGACATCCCGCCGCCGCGCAGCGCCAGATCACCTCCTGAGCGGCGCGCCCGCGCAGGAGCTCAGAACTGGTAATTGACGCCTACGGAAAAGAGATTCGAACTGTACGAATGGCCCGCGTCGGTTCCGCTCGGCAGATAGGTCCATTCGAAGTTCAGTCCCAGGGCATGCACCAGCGCGAGATCTCCGCCGATGCCCGCCGACAGGCCGGTATTCGTCGTGTCGCCATTGCGGAAATCGCGGTGAACGTTGACGGATGCGATGCCAGCGACGCCGTACAGAGAGAAACTCGGACCGAGCGCGAGCGAGCCTTTGGCGTAGGCGCCGCCGTACGTCCCGAGGCTCACCGAGCTGCCGTTGCTCTGATCACTCGTGAGGCCCGTCCCCAAACGCCCCTCGATGGCGAAGTAGGAAGAGAGCGGAAGACCGGCGCGCACGAAAAGAACACTCGGGGACAGGGTGGGCAAACCGCCCTCATCGTACTGCAGCAGACCGATGCTCGCGCCGACGTACGGATTGGTGGTGCGGAATCCCCCGGCGAGGGGCATATCCGCGAACGCCGGAGTTGCCACGACGCAGCTCGTCAACAGCGCGAACAGCATGGTACGGGACTTCATGTGCCAGATCCTCCGTTGGGGCAGATCGCGACGATTATCATGAGCGGAGCTGAATTTTCGCTGAATACGCAACGCGGCGCGTCTTCTGGCGATGCACCGGATGACGCGAAGACCCGATTGTGCGCATCACTCGCCTCGATGCCGCGACTGTCGCGCAACGCCGACTGACTGTCGCGCGGCGCATTGCCTCGCGTCGCGGACTCATGCTCGCCGGAAGCGCGCCGGCCGATGGGCGGCCTGCCGGCGAGGACTCAGGCGATCGCGCGCACGACGCCGCCGTCGACACGCAGAGCCGCGCCGGTCGTAGCGGATGCCTGCGCGCTGCACGTGTAGGTGATGAGTGCGGCGACTTCCTCGGTCGAGGCGAACCGTTGGATGATGGAGGACGGGCGCGCCGTCGCAAAGAACTCGCGCTCGACCGTCGCCGGGTCCTTGCCGGATGATCGCGCCAGCTCCCCGACGAACCGGCTGACGCCTTCGGAGGCGGTCGGCCCGGGCAGGACGGTATTCACCGTGACGTGCGTGCCCGTGAGTGTTTCGGCGAGGCCCCGCGCCACCGCGATCTGCGCCGTCTTCGTGACGCCGTAGTGGATCATCTCCGCCGGGATCTGCAGGCCTGATTCGCTCGACACGAACACGATGCGCCCCCAGTCGCGCGCACGCATCCCGTTGACGTAGTGCCGTGCGAGACGCACGCCGCTCAGCACGTTGGCCTCGAAGAAGCGCAGCCACTGTGCGTCGGTGATCTCGCCGAATGGCTTCGGCTCGAAGATCCCCATGTTGTTCACCAGCACGTCAACGTCCGGAAACGCCTCGATCACGCGATGACAGCCGCCGGCGGTGCCGACGTCGGCGGCGACGCCGTGCACCGAGCAGCCCGGGACGGCGGCTCTCAACCGCTCGACCGCCGCGTCGACTCGCGCTGTTGTCCTGCCGTTGACGATGACGCGTGCGCCCTCGCGCGCAAGTGTTTCCGCGGTGGCGAGTCCAATGCCGGCGGTCGAGCCGGTCACCAGCGCAAGCTTCGAGTGCAGTCCGAGATCCATGCGTGCCTCCCGCGGCGAGTGCGTCGCAAATACCCTAACGACGCGCGGCCGTGGCCGCAATCTGCCATTCGGCGTACCGGCAGGTCAGTTGCGTGTTTGACGGGGCCCGCGTAGACTTCGGCGCGTCTCAGGTGTCCCGGAGCGTCAGACGCCCTGGGGTGAAACGGGAAGCCGGTGCGCGTTCAAGCATTGAATGCCATTCCGGCGCTGCCCACGCAACGGTAGGCGAGAACCAGACCGCTTGTAGGCCACTGTGCCACGTGCACGGGAAGGTGCGGTCCGCAGGATGAGATCCACTCGCGAGCCCGGAGACCGGCCGAGACACACTGGGCGGCTCGCGTTGGGCGGAGCCAGACCGTTCGCGAGCTCCGCGCCGTCGCGACTCTCTGCTCCCATCGGGTCCGAACCGCTCCGCATCGACCGCGACGCGCGTGGAGCGCGTGTAGGAGTGGACCAATGACCATCTCGAGATCAGGCCGCGGCCGCTGTATCGCGGACCGCCACCGCGGAAATACCCGATTGCACTCTGCAGATCCCCTGGACTCGCGACAGGCCGGGCCGCAGGCCCCGCCTGACACGCCTGCAAAGATCAACACGGCGCGGGCGAGGGCCGGCGGGAGTGTGCCGATGCACGAGTCAAAGTGGTTGCGGTGGGGCGCATTCCTCGCCTTGGCCTCGGCGATGGCGGCGACGCGATTCGGTCACCTCGGCGCGACCTGGGTTCCGCCCGACGCCTCCTGGGCCGTGTTGTTCCTGGCGGGCTTCTATCTGAGCGGTGAGCGCTGGGTGCTGCCGGCCCTGCTGCTCGAAGCCATCGCGGTCGATTTCGTGGCGATTCATGACTATGGCGTCAGTGATTACTGTATGACGCTGGCGTACTGGTTCATCGTGCCCGCCTATTCGGTCCTGTGGCTCGGAGGTGTTTGGCTGCGCCGGCACTACCGACATCGCCCGGGCGACCTGCTGCATCTGGCGAGGAGTCTCCTCGGGAGCACCACGGCCTGCTTTCTGCTGACACAGGGAAGCTTCTACTGGCTGGGCAGTCGAGTCGCAGATCCCAGCCTCCTCGGCTGGTGGAGCAACTTCACGCACTGGTACGGCTATTTCCTGCTCGTCACCTGCGGCTATGTCGCAGTGGTGGCGGTCGGCCATATCGCCGTCGTGCGCCCTGCACCGGCTCGCGCAGGGCTGAGGGCGCGGTGATGCGCCTCGTCCAGAACGCACGGGATGTGAGCGTCCGCGTGCGGCTCGGCACAGTGTTGTAGGACGGCGCACCGTGAGCGCAAGCGTACCGGCGCTGCTGATTTGCGCTCCCGCTTCCGGTCAGGGCAAGACCACCGTGACGGCAGCGCTTGCCCGCTGCGCCGCGCGCCAGGGCCGGCGGGTGCGGGTCTTCAAGACCGGCCCGGACTTCATCGATCCGATGATCCTCGCCCGAGCAGCGCATCACCCCGTCGGCCAGCTCGATCTCTGGATGGGCGGCCGCGCGCACTGCCGAGATCTGCTGTATCAGGCCGCGTGCGACGCGGATCTCGTGCTGGTGGAAGGGGTGATGGGGCTCTACGACGGGGAGCCCTCGAGTGCCGATCTCGCGATCGAGTTCGGTCTGCCGCTGCTGCTGGTCATCGACGCCAGCGCGATGGCCGGCACATTCGGAGCGCTCGCGCTCGGCCTGCGCGCCTACCGGCCGCAGCTGCGGCTCTACGGGGTGCTGGCCAATCGCGTCGGCGGGTCGCGCCACGCGGCCATGCTCGCCGAGAGCCTCGCCGGCCCGGCGGCGGACATCCGCTTTCTCGGGGCGCTGGCGCACGATGCGGCGTTTGCCATTCCGGAGCGTCACCTTGGGTTGGTGCAGGCCGAGGACGTCGTGGACCTCGATGCGCGGCTCGATCGCGCGGCGGACGCGATCGGCGGGAGCGTGGGGCTGGATGAGATTCCGCAGGTGACGTTCGAGGCGCAGCCCGGCCTCGAGCCGCCGCCGCTTCGGCTCTGCGGCATGCGGATCGCGGTGGCGAAGGATGCCGCGTTCTCCTTTGTCTATGCGGCCAATGTCGCACTGCTGCGCGCAATGGGGGCCACGGTCGTGTACTTCTCTCCGTTGCGCGATGTGTCGCTGCCGCCGGCCGACGCCGTCTACCTGCCCGGAGGCTACCCGGAGCTGCACGCCGAGCGGCTCGCCTGCAACCGTGCCCTGCACGAGAGTCTGCGCAGCCACGTGCAGCGGGGCGCGCCGCTGCTGGCCGAATGCGGCGGCATGATGCTGCTGTTCGAGCAGCTGACGGACCTCGACGGCCGCCGCCACGCGATGGCCGGCCTGCTCCCCGGGGAGACGCGGATGCAGCCTCGGCTGCAGGCGCTCGCCCTGCAGAGCGTCGAGTTGCCGCAGGGCGAGCTGCGTGGACACAGTTTTCATCACTCGTGCGTGCACACGCCGCTTCAGCCCCTGTGCCACGGACGCACGCAGCATGGCGGCCGCGGCGAAGCCGTGTTCCGCGAGGGCGCGTTGACCGCCAGCTATATTCATTTCTACTGGCCCTCGAATCCGGGGGCGGCGGCTGCGCTGTTCGCCCCGTGAGCCGGTTGCCCCACCACGCAGGCGGGACCTCGGTTCCGGCCCAACACCATCCGATGCGCGCATGTCGCGCGTCGCGGCGGCGTTTCCGAGCATTGGACGGGGATCGGAGCCTGAGGGGTGTTGGATGAGCGGGCGTCACCCGACCGGTCCGCGTCGCATCGTGTGTCTGACCGAGGAAACCACCGAAACGCTCTACCTGCTCGGCGAGCAGGACCGAATCGTCGGCATCTCGGGATTCACGGTGCGGCCGCCGCAGGCGCGGCGCGAGAAGCCGCGCGTCTCGGCGTTCACGAGCGCCAAGATCGAGCGCATCGTCGCGCTCAAGCCCGACCTGGTGCTCGGCTTCTCCGACCTGCAGGCCGGCATCGCCGGCGATCTGATCCGTGCGGGGCTTGACGTGCATGTCTTCAATCAGCGCAGCGTGGAGGACATCTTCGCCTTCATGGGCATGCTCGGACGCATGATCGGTGCGCAGCGGCGGGCGCAGGCATTAATCGGACGTCTGCGCCGCTCGCTCGCGGACGTGCGAGGCGCCGCGGCGCGGTTGCCTTGCCGGCCGCGTGTGTATTTCGAGGAGTGGGATACGCCGCTGATCACGGGCATCCGCTGGGTCGCCGAGCTCATCACAGTTGCCGGCGGCGAGGAGTGTTTCCCGGAGCTGTCCGTGCGGGCTCATGCCAAGGAGCGCATCATCGCCGATCCGCTCGAGGTGGTGCGCCGCGCGCCCGATGTGCTGATTGCCTCGTGGTGCGGCAAGAAATTCAACCCGCGGCGCGTGCGCGAACGTCCGGGTTGGGAGTCCGTGCCGGCGGTTCGCTACGGACGGCTGTTCGAGGTCCCTTCGAGCGAAATCCTGCAGCCCGGGCCTGCGGCCCTGACCGACGGCGTGCGGCGCCTGCAGGAGATCATTGCCAGGTGCGCGCACGAGATGGCGCGCCCAGGCGGCAGCCCCGCACCATGACGGCACGGACGCTCATGATCCAGGGTACCGGCTCCGACGCCGGCAAGAGCACTCTGGTGGCCGGCCTGTGCCGGGTGCTCAAGCGCCGCGGCGTGCGCGTCGCGCCGTTCAAACCCCAGAACATGTCTCTGAACAGCGCTGTCGGCGCCGATGGCGGGGAGCTCGGCCGCGCGCAGGCGCTGCAGGCGCAGGCGGCGGGCATCGAGCCGACGAGCGACATGAACCCGGTGCTGTTGAAGCCCCAGAGTGAGTGCGGCGCCCAGGTGATCGTTCACGGGCATCCGGTCGGGACACTGTCGGCTCGCGAGTATCAGGAATACAAGCGCATCGCGCGCGATGCGGTGCTCAGCTCCTACGAGCGCCTGGCCGCCGCGTACGAGTTCATTCTCGTCGAGGGCGCCGGCTCGCCGGCCGAGATCAACCTGCGCGTCGACGACATCGCCAACATGGGCTTCGCTGAGGCGATCGATTGCCCCGTGGCGCTGATCGCGGACATCGAGCGCGGCGGGGTGTTTGCGCAGCTCGTCGGCACCCTCGGGCTGCTGAGCCCTTCCGAGCGCGCACGCATCAGCGGGTTCGTGATCAACCGCTTCCGCGGCGATCCGGCCCTGCTCGACCCCGGCCTCAGGTGGCTTGAGGTGCATACCGGCAAGCCAGTGTTCGGCGTGCTGCCGTACCTGGCGGGCCTGCACCTCGATGCCGAGGACGGCATCAGCCGCGAACCGCTTGAACGGACTGCCGCGGCGGCCGTGCTGCGGGTCGTCGTGCCGGTCCCGCCGCGCATCGCCAACCATACGGATTTCGATCCGCTGCGCCAGCACCCGCAGGTGGAGCTTCGCTACGCCGAGAACGCTCGCGGGCTCGGCGCGGCCGATCTGCTGATACTGCCGGGCTCCAAAGCGGTGCGCGCCGACCTCGCCGTGCTGCGCGAGCGCGGCTGGGGCGAGTGCCTCGCGCGGCATTTGCGCTACGGCGGCAAGGTGATCGGGATCTGCGGCGGCCTGCAGATGCTCGGCGAGTCGATCGACGATCCGGCGGGCATCGAAGGGCCGGCGGGCCGCAGTGCCGGGCTCGGCTGGCTCGAGCTCAGCACCGTGCTGGCGCCCGAGAAGCAGCTGCGCAATGTGCGCGGACGGCTCACGATCGGCGCGGCGCCGGCGCGCGGTTACGAGATTCACATGGGGTGCAGCACCGGCAGGGCGCTTGAGCGCCCGCTGCTCGCGCTCGATGACGGTCGCCGCGACGGGGCGATCTCGCGTGACGGGCAGATTCTCGGCACCTATGTGCACGGCGTGTTCGACGAACCGGCGGCCTGCGGCGCGCTGTTGCGGTGGGCGGGCCTGGAGGCGCCCATCGAGTTCGATTACGGCCGGCGGCGCGAGCAGATGCTCGATCGGCTCGCCGATGCGCTCGAGCGCTCCCTGGCGCTCGAGCGGCTCCTGCCGGCCGGCTGAGCAACGAGCCGGCGCGTGGCCTACAATGGGCGCATGGCGACGCGCAGCGGGCCGGGGTCGGACGTCGTCCCGTTCAGGATCACGGGGATCGATCACGTCGTGCTGCGGGCGCGCGAGCCGGGCCGGCTGGTCGCATTCTATCGCGACGTGCTGGGCTGTCCGGTGGAGCGCGAGCAGCCCGACATCCATCTGACCCAATTGCGCGCGGGCCGTTGTCTGATCGATGTGGTGCCGCAGCGCGCCCTCGCGGGCGCGCCGGGTCAGACTGGCGGCACGGAACCGAACGTCGATCACGTGTGCCTGCTCATATCGTCGTTCGACGCCGCCGCGATCCGCTCGTACCTGCGTGAACACGGCGTACGTGTCGGGGACGTCGCGAACCGCTACGGGGCCGAGGGCGAGGGTCCGTCGCTCTATCTGCAGGATCCCGAGGGCAACGGCATCGAGCTGAAGGCCGCCGCCGGACCGGCTGAAAGCGCCTGACGTGCCCGCGCCGCTCGCAATCAAGGGCTTTGTGCCGCTGGCGCTCGCCACGCACCTGGGGCTGGCGGTGGCGATGGCCGTGTTCGTCGGCCTGGCGTTCGAGGGCGTCTATAAGCAGGAGCCGAGCGCCCCGCCGGGCGGCATCCGCACCTTCCCGCTCCTGACGCTGCTCGGCTCGGTGCTGTACCTGATCGGCGACCCGTCGCTGTCGCCTTTTCTGGTGGGGCTGGCGGCCGTGGCGATCTGGCTGTATGCGCATCTGCGCGGCGAGTACGCGCGTGAGGCCAATCGCCCGACCCTCGTCGTGCCCGCGGTCAACCTGCTGACCTACGGGTTCGGTCCGGCGGCGCTGACCCAGCCCTCATGGGTGCTGGTGGCGGCGGCGGTGGCGGCGGTGCTCCTGGTCGAGAGCCGCGCCCCCCTGCATCGCCTGGCGCAGCTTGTATCCGGCGATGAGGTGTACACGCTTGGCAAGTTCTTGATTCTGGTGGGTGTCATCCTGCCGCTGATCCCCGACCGCCCCATTGTGTCGTGGACACCGATCACGCCGCTGCAGGTCTGGCTCGCGCTGGTAGCGGTGTCGAGTCTCTCCTATCTCAGCTATCTCCTGCGGCGCTATGTCCCCTCGAGTGGCGCACTGACGCCCTCGCTTCTCGGCGGCGCCTACTCCTCGACCGCGACCACGGTGGTGCTGGCGCGGGCGCAGCGCGGAGCGCAAGCCGAACGGCCCGAGCTGACGGTGGGCATAGTCGTTGCCACCGCCGTCATGTACCTGCGGATCGATGTGGTCGTGGCACTGTTCAATCGGCCCCTGGCGCTGCTGCTGCTGCCGCCGACGGTGGGCCTGTTCGCGCTGACGGCGGCGATTGCGGCGGTCATGTGGTGGCGGCGCCCCGCGGCCGCCATGCCCGCGGCGGGCAAGCTGCCTGTCACCAATCCGCTGCAGCTGCTCGCGGCGGTCACCTTCGCGGCCCTGTTCGTCGCCGTGGCGCTGGCCTCAAGCTGGGTGCGGACCACCTTCGGCCGTCCCGGCGTATTCGGTCTCGCCGCGATTTCCGGCGTCACCGACATCGACCCCTTCGTGCTCAATCTCGCCCAGGGGAGCGTCGCCGGAATGTCCCTCGGGAGCCTGGCGGCCGCCATCCTGCTCGCCGCCTCGTCGAACAACGTGCTCAAGGCCGTTTATGCGGTGACGTTCGGAAGCCTGCGCACCTGCCGCAAGCCGGCGGCGGCGCTGCTTGCGGTGGCCGTCGCGGGGGTGGCGATCGCGCTGCTCTACTGATTTTGCCTGCGGCGGCAGCCGTGCTAGGATGCGCGCCCCCGCCGGGGACCCCGCGCAGTCGACTGCCGCGGCGGCATGCAGCGCGCCCGTAGCTCAGTTGGATAGAGCGCATGGCTACGAACCATGAGGTCGGGAGTTCGAATCTCTCCGGGCGCGCCATCTTTCGCTGTCATCCGTGAGGCCCGACAGTCCGTTCCAAGACGAGGAACGCACGCGGCGCTCAATCTGTGCGCTGCAGGGCACCCCGCCTCCCCGACTTTGAATTACCATAACCCGCACGCATGCGCCTGAGCCTCACTTCATTCCTGTTCGCGGCATTGTCGTTGCTGGCTACGCTTCCGGCTCGGGCACAGTGGGCCGCTGTGGCGCGCCTGCAGCGCCAGGGCGCGCTCGTATCGGCCCTCGCGGTGGATCTGGCAACGGGCCGCGTGATCGAGCAGCTCAATCCGGACCGGCGCCTGACGCCCGCCTCGCTCACTAAACTGGCGACCGCGGCCGAGGCACTGCAGGAGTGGCCGCCCAATGAGCAGTTTCAAACCCGCCTGCTGTCCATGCAGCCGATCCGCGGCGGCGTGCTGAGGGGGAACCTCGTCCTCGCCGGCGCCGGCGATCCGTCCCTCGACGACCGATCCCTGTGGGAACTGGCGGCCGAGGCGCGCGGCGCCGGATTGCACCAGGTCACCGGGGCGCTGGTGGTCGATCCGCTGCCGTTCGGAACGGTGGCCTGCGGCAACCACGATCGCTGTGCCGCGCTGATGCGCAGCGACAATGCCTACAACGCGCCGCTGTCGGCGATCGGGGTGGACTTCGGTACCTGGTGCGTGCGGGTCGTGCCGACGAGGCCGTGGGCGACCGCGCGCGTCGGCGGTTGCGGCGTGACGCATCTGCCCATCAAGGTGATCGGCCACATCCGCACCGTTGCGCGCGGCGCCCGTCAGACGTTCTGGGTCGAGCGGCGCACCCAGGACGGCGAAGACACTCTGGCAATCGGGGGCGACGTGCCGGTGGGAGACGGGCAGCGCGTCTATCGCGCGATGTCCGATCCGGCGCGCGGCACGGGCCTGCTGTTGAGGGAGGCGCTGCGCGAGCTCGGGGTGCGGGTCGCGGGCCCGGTGCAGGTGCACTTTGAACCGCTGCCCGCGCATGCGTTCCTGTTGGCGCGGGTCGACGGTCTGCTGGTGCGCGAGCAGCTGTGGCGGATGCTGCAGTATTCCAACAACTACATCGCCGATGTACTGACCCTCGACATGGGCGCGGTGAGCCAGCCGCACGAGACGCTCGCTTCGGCCAGCCGGCTGCTGTCGGATTTCGTGGCAGGCACCGAGTACGGCGATCCGCCGGATCTGGGCCCGCCGCCGCTTTACAGCGGCAGCGGCCTGACCACCGACAACAGGCTCTCGGCGAACGATCTGGTGCGGTTGCTGATCCACGAATACCACGACACGCGCCGCTTCCCAGCCTTCTATGCCGGCCTCGTTGCCCCGCATGACGCGCCGTTTCTGTTCCTGCGCCAGGGTGATGCGGCGTGGCTGGACCGCGTGGCGCTGAAGACCGGCACGCTGAACAATCCTCGCTCGGTGTGCGGCATCGCCGGCTACCTGCGCAAGCGTGACGGCGGCTGGATCGCCTTCGCGGCCATCGTCAACGGCGGGCCGCGCTGGCGCCACGTGCCGCTGTACCAGGCCATCGGCGCCGAACGCTCCGATATCGAGGCGCTCGCCCGCCGGAACTGAGAGACGCCAGCGCCGTCCGGCGTTTGCTATCCTGCGGGAATTTACCGGAGGATTCCCGTGGCGCCATCCCTCGGCGACGAACAGAACGCAGCCGCCGACCCCTGGGGTGAGCGCATGCCGCGCACGGTGGGACTCTGGAGCGCCGTGGTCGTGCTGGTCGGGGTCACGGTGGGCAGCGGCATCTTCCGCGTGCCGGCCACCGTGGCGACGATGCTGCACTCGCCGGGGCCTGCGATCCTGTGCTGGGCGATCGGCGGTGTAGTGGCGCTTTCCGGTGCGCTATCGGTCGCGGAGCTGGCCGCGGCCATGCCGCGTTCGGGCGGCATCTTCGCCTACCTCCTGGAGGCCTACGGCCAGCTGCCGGCGTTCCTGTTCGGCTGGACGGAGCTCGCGGTCATCCGTGCCTCGGCCCTCGGTGCCACCTCAACGATCTTCGCCGAGTATCTCGGCTACTTCATTCCGCTCAGCTCCGAGGAGGTGCACCTGGTGGCGGCCGCCACCATCCTCGTGGTCGGGACCATCAACTACATCGGCGTGAAGCGCGCGGTCGCCGTCCTGACGCCAGCCACCGCGGCCAAGTACGGCGCGTTGCTCGTGCTCGGTCTGCTGGCGTTCACCGCAGTGGCCGGAGGCGGCGCGGTGCAGCATCGTGTGATCTGGCAGGGTGGAGCGCAGCTGTCGCTGATCGCGACCGCGCTGGTCCCGGTGATGTGGACGTATGACGGCTGGGCCGATCTGTCGTTCATGGGCGGGGAAGTGGCCCGGCCGCAGCGCACGCTGCCGCTGGCGCTGATCATCGGGACCTGCTGCGTGATGTTGGTCTACCTGGTGGTGAACGTGGGATTCTGGTATGCGCTGCCGGCTGAGCAGATTGCCGGTTCGCCGCTCGTGGCCACCACCGTCGCGCAGCACATTCCGCTCATCGGCGCAGCCGGCGCGGCGGTGATCGCGGCCGTGGTGCTGCTGTCGACCTTCAGCGGACTGCACGCCTCGCTCATGACCGGATCACGGGTGATATTCGCCATGGGCGACCGCGGGCTGCTGTTCCGCAGCGTCGGGCGGGTCTCGCCGCGCTTCCAAAGTCCCTCGGTGGCGATCTGGATTGCCACGCTGCTCGGCTGCGTCTACGTGATGCAAAACGACTTCGCCCAGCTCGCCGCCCGCTTCGTGCTCGGCTTGTGGCCGTTCTACGTGCTCACCGTAGCGGGGGTGTATGTCCTGCGACGGACGCAGCCGGACCTGCCGCGGCCGTACCGCACCTGGGGCTACCCGGTGGTGCCCGCGGTGTTCCTGCTGGCCTCGCTCGGGATGCTGGCGAACGCGCTCGTCACCGACCCGCGCGACACGGTGCTGACGCTGCTGGTGATCGTCGTGGGTATCCCGATTTACTATGCCTGGCGGTGGTTCACGAAGCGTCCGGCGACGGTGTGACTTCGCCGTGACGCGGCTCCTCGTCGAGCTTGTCGCCGAGCAGACGCCGCACGCTCACGTAGCACAGCGGGATCAGCAGCACGCCCAGAACCACCGCAGTCAGCATGCCGCCGACGACACAAGTGCCCAGATCGTGCCTTGCATTGGCGCCGGCGCCCGTCGAGACCACCATCGGAAACACGCCGAGAATGAAGGCGAACGAGGTCATGATGATGGGGCGGAAGCGCAGCCGGACCGCCTCGAGCACGGCCTTGTGCAGGCTCAGCCCGTTGTGCTGTCCTGAGACCGCGAACTCCACGATCAGGATGGCGTTTTTGGCGGTGAGGCCGATGATGGTGACAAGGCCGATCTTGAAGAACACATCGTCCGTCAGACCCCGTAGGCTCATCGCAATGGCGCTGCCGATGACCCCGATGGGCACTGCGAGCAGCACCGACGCCGGAATGCTCCAGCTCTCATAGAGTGCGGCGAGTGCCAGGTAGACCACCAGGATCGAGAGGGTGAAGAGCATCGGGGCCTGAGCCCGGGAGCTGATCTCCTCCAGCGACTCGCCCGCCCAGCTGTAGCCGAGCCCGTGCGGCAGGTAGCGGGTGACGATCTTCTGCATCGCGCTCATGGCCTGCCCGGAGCTGTAGCCGGGCGCCGCGGAGCCGACGATCTCCACCGCCGGATACTCATCGTACCCGGTCAGCGCCGGGTCGGCCGTCAGCCACTGGGTACGCACGAAGTCGGACAGCGGCACCATCGTGGGGGTCGAGCCGCCTGAACTGGCGGAGCTGCCCGAGCTACCCGAGGTGGCGGCATTCGGGGCATTGACATAGAACTGCTGCAGACTCTTGGCGCTCATCCGGTAGGGCGCCGCGGCCTGCACCAGCACCTGCTCCACCCGGCCATCGTAGATGAACTGGTTCGCAAACACCGGCGCCAGCATCAGCTGGATCGACTGGTAGACCTGTTGGGGCGAGACGCCCATCGACTCGGCCTCGACCCTATTGACGTGCAGCATCAGCTCCGGCTGCGGCTCGAGGCCATTGACGCGCACGTTGTAGAGCTCCGGGTCCTTGGCGGCCTTGTCGAGCAGCGTCTTCACCGCCGAGTTGAGCGCCGCGCGCCCGAGCCCCGCGCGGTCCTCAAGGTAGAAATCGAAGCCGCCGAACTGCCCCAGTCCCTGGATCGTCGGCCGGTTGATCACGAAGACGGACGCATTGTGGATCTGCTGCTTGGCGGTCCGGTTGGCCCAGCGGATGATCTGCGAGGCGGTCTGCGAGCGCTGGCTCCAGGGAACGAGGTGAATGAACGACCGGCCGGCGCTTTCGGCGGTGCCGGAGAAGTTGGCACCGGCGGCCTGGAAGACATCGTGAACGGCCGGGTTCTTGATGAGGATCTGGTAGAAGTGATGCAGCACGGCCTCGGTGCGCTGCAGGGAGGCTCCCGGCGGCAACTCAAAGGACGCCATGATGTCGCCCTGATCCTCCTGCGGCACGAAGCTGCTGGGCAGCTTGGCGAGCAGGAACAGGCCGAGCGCCACGATCACCGCGAAGCCCGTCATCCAGCGGGGCAGGTGCGCGACCGACTCGAATACCCGGCGCACGTATGCGGCGCGCGTGCCCTCGAAGAGGCGGTTGAATCCGCGGAACACCGGGTTGCTCAGGTGTTGCGGCCGCATCAGCGAGGCGCACAGCGCCGGCGAGAAGGACAGCGCCAGGAAGGCGGAGAACACCATCGAAATCGACAGCGTGAGCGCGAACTGACGGTAGATGACGCCGGTGCTGCCGGTCTGCAGGGCGCTCGGAATGAACACCGCGGCGAGCACCAGCGTGATCGCCACGATGGCGCCGGTGATCTGACTCATGGCCTTGCGCGCGGCCTCCTTGGCCGGCAGATGCTCCTCGCGCATGATGCGATCGACCGCCTCGACCACCACGATGGCATCATCGACGAGAATGCCGATGGCGAGCACCATGGCGAACAGCGTGAGCTGATTGATCGAGTAGCCGAGGGCGTAGATGCCGATCAGCGCGCCGGACAACGCCGTCGGCACGATCAGCATTGGGATCAGGGTCGTGCGCAAGCTCTGCAGGAAGACCAGCATGACGACGAAGACCAGGGCGAAGGCCTCGAGGATCGTGATCAGCACGTCCTTGATCGCCGATTTGATGAAGATGGTGGAGTCGACCGGCGCGAACCAGGTTACCCCCGCCGGGAAGGTCTTCTGCAGCTGACCCATCTCGGTCTTGATCGCCTTCATCACCTGCAGGCTGTTGGCCCCGGGCAGCAGCTGGATGCCGAAGGCCGCCACCGGGGTGGTGTTCACCT
>JAKCEJ010000297.1 GCA_021838065.1 Pseudomonadota bacterium | reverse complement strand
GCGAGGGGAGCCCGTCGAGCAACTCGGACAGGTCCTGCAGGGCGGCAGTGCTCATGGCTGAATGCCTTTCAAGATTTGAGGAAGACCGGCTACGGTGAAGATCACACGGTCGCAGAGCCGCGCGAGGTCCTGATGCAGATCGCCGGCTCCATCGACGAAGCGGCGTGTCAGCTCTCCCAGCGGCACCACTCCCAGGCCGGTCTCGCTGCCGACCAGGATGATGTGGCCGGGCAGCCTCGGGAAAGTGTCAAGCAGGGCAGCGCGCTCCGCCGCCAGGCGCGAGATGCCGGCGGCCGTGCGCTGCGAGGCATCGGTTGCCGTCACTCGCGACGCATCCCTCGCTGCTGGCGGCGCAGCATCGGTGCACAGGAGATTGCTGAGCCACAGCGTGAGGCAGTCCACCAGCAGGCAACGCCCGACCGCAGCGTTGAGTCGCAGCGCGGCAGCGAGCTGGTACGGCTCCTCGACAGTGAGCCACTCCGCGGGGCGCCTCCGGCGGTGCCGGTCGATGCGCTGCTGCAGCTCGGGGTCATCCGGCGCGTGCGCGGTGGCGATGTACACCACCTCGAGTCCGCTCTCGCGGGCATGACGCTCGGCCAGGCTGCTCTTGCCCGACCGTACGCCACCGAGGATCAACTCCTTCATGCGAGCAACGCGAGCACGCGCGCCATGTCGAGATGCGTCTCGACGGCGTCGGCGAGGCGATCGATGGACCTCTCGCGCAGCAGAGCCTGCTCGTGGAGGCGCGGCGCCGCGA
Organism: Pseudomonadota bacterium; assembly: GCA_021838065.1. GTDB lineage: Bacteria > Pseudomonadota > Gammaproteobacteria > Steroidobacterales > Steroidobacteraceae > 13-2-20CM-66-19. Next base: position 2,865 of record JAKCEJ010000297.1, on the reverse strand, counting down.
CGCCCATCCAGCGCAGCAGCGCCCCGCAGGCGTCGGGGTGCTCGAACAGGCCGTGAAGATAGGTGCCGAGGATCTGCCCGTCTGCGCTGCGCGCGCCGTCGCCGCGCCCGTCCTCGAGCAGCACCGCAGGCCGCTGAAGCGCCGCCCCCTGGCTGACTCCTGCATGGATCTCGTAGCCCGTGACCGCTGCACCGCCGGGCTGCAGCGCACCGCGAACGTTGTGCAGCTGCTTCTGCGCTTGCAGCGTCGTCTCGAGATCCAGCCAACCGAAACCCGCGCTTTCCCCGGCAGGACCCTCCATGCCGAGCGGATCGCGCAGCCGCGTGCCCAGCATCTGAAAGCCCCCGCAGATGCCGATGAGCTTGCCGCCATAGCGCAAGTGCCGCTGCAGGGCCTGCTCCCAGCCCTGCGCCCGCAGCCATGCGAGATCGGCACGGACATTTTTCGAGCCGGGGAGTACGATCACGTCGGCGGCAGGCGGCGCAGAGCCGCTGCCGACGTAGTGGAATTCGACCTGAGGATGAGCGCGCAAAGGGTCGAAGTCCGTGTGGTTACTGATGTGTGGCAGTACCGGCACGATCACGCGCACCGTCCCGTCGTCGGTACGCGGTGTGGCGCATGATGCCGGTCCGCGCACACCCGAGGGCTCTCGGGGCACGGAGTCTTCGGCATCCAAATGCAGGCCGCGCAGGTAGGGCAGTACCCCGAGCACCGGTTTGCGGGTGCGCTCCTCGAGCCAGCGCAGTCCCGGCTCCAAGAGCGTGCGCTCGCCGCGGAAGCGATTGATGACGAAGCCCGAGACACGCCCGCGCTCGCCATCGCTCAGCAGCTCGAGCGTGCCGACCAGGTGCGCGAACACACCGCCACGCTCAATGTCGGCGATCAGCAGCACCGGGCAGTCCACGCTCTGCGCAAATCCCATGTTGGCGATGTCGCCGGCGCGCAGATTGATCTCGGCCGGAGATCCGGCGCCTTCGACGACAATCACTTCATACTCATGGGCCAGTCTGGTGTAGGAGGCGAGCACGGCATCGCGCGCGATGCGCTTGTAATCGTGGTACTCGCTCGCGCGCATGTTGGCGAGAGCGCGACCGTGGACGATCACCTGCGCGCCCGTGTCGCTGCTGGGCTTGAGCAGAATGGGATTCATGTCGCTCGTGGGCGCAATCCCCGCCGCCTGCGCCTGCAGCGCCTGCGCGCGCCCGATCTCGCCGCCGTCGGCAGCCACCGCGCTGTTGAGTGCCATGTTCTGCGGCTTGAACGGTGTGACGCGCACGCCCCGGCGCTTGAGCAGGCGGCACAGGCCTGCGACCAGCGTGCTCTTGCCAGCATCGGATGTCGTGCCCTGGACCATCAGGCAGTGGGCGCTCATGGCGCCGATTCGGCAAGTGATGGCGAGGTGCGCGCTGCCGGCTGCGCGAGCCGCAGCGCTCGCAGGCCGGCTTCCAGGCGTTCCCAATCCTCCGCGGCGTGTGGCAGGCCGAAGCGCAGACTCGCCGGCGCCTCGAAGAGTCGCACCAGGATGCCATTGCGCGCCAGCCGATCGTGAATCCATGTGGCCTGCGGTGTCAGGACCCACTGGAACAGCGCCGTGCCGCCGCTCGGCGGCAAGCCGCAGTGCGCGAGCAACCGGTTGAGCCGCTGACCGTCCGCCGTCAGGCGCCGGCGGGTGGCCTCCTGCCAGGACCGATCCCTCAGCGCCTGTGTGGCCACGAAGCGCGAGGGGCCGGCGAGTGACCAGGGGCCCAGGCGCTCGGCGAGGGCGTGCAGGAGTGGTGCGGCGGCGAGCGCGAAGCCGACTCGTGCGCCGGCGAGCCCGAAGAACTTTCCAAGCGAGCGCAGCACGATCAGTCCGTCGCGGTCGCAAAGGCTGGCGAGACTCAGCTCGGGAGAGGTGTCGACGAAAGCCTCGTCGACGACCAGCCAGCCGCCGCGAGCCTGCAGGCGCGCATGCCAGGCGGCGAGTTCCTCGGGCGCGAAGCGCTCGCCGGTGGGGTTGTTGGGATTGACCAGCACGAGCGCGTCGAGCTCCTCGCTCGCCGGGGCGCACTCGGCTGCGGTCAGGAGTGAGATGCGGTGCCCCGCGCGACGCCAATGATACTGATGCTCCGCATAGCTGGTTGCGAGCAGGCCGACACGGCCAGGCGGCCGCAGGTGCGGTAGCGTCTGGATCGCTGCCTGCGAGCCGGCGATCGGCAAGGCCAGAGGCGCGGCGTAGTAAGACTGCGCGGCCTGGGCGAGCTCGTCCTCATCCTCCGGTAGACGCGCCCATGAGCTCAGCGGTGGCTGCGCACCTTGCCACGGAATGGGATTCAAGCCCGTGGACAGGTCGAGCCAGCGCCCGACCGGTACGCCGTACTGTCGTGATGCGCGCCGCAGGCGGCCGCCGTGCTCAAGCATGGCGCGGCTCGCTGCGCGCCGGCTGGCGTTGAGCGCGCCGGGTAACGCCGGCTCGAATGCTCAAGATCCGATCTCCTGCGCGCGCCGCGCGCGACGACGGGTCGTAGTCAAGGGCGGCAGGAGAAACGACAGAGCAGGCGTGGAACGGTCCGGGAGCTGCACACCTGGCCTGGCATCGCCCAACGCGTGCCGCCGTCTGTGCTTCAGGCCGGTCTCCGGGCTCGCGGCGGGAACGTCGTCCCGGAACGGCACCTTCCCGTGCGCTCGGCACAGTGGTGCATTGCCGTTGCTGAAATCCGCTTACCGTTGCGTGGGCAGCGCCGGCTTTGTCATCTCCCGAAACTGATTGCTTCGGGGTATGCGCACCGGCTTCCCGTTTCATCCCCGCATGGATCTGCGCCATGCGCGGGACACCTCAAGCGCGTGTTACCGTATCAGCCGATGCGCCTGCGCGCAAGCTGCCGC
>JAKCEJ010000032.1 GCA_021838065.1 Pseudomonadota bacterium | reverse complement strand
CACGAAGCCGGCGGCGGCGGTCCAGAAGGAGACCGCGACCCACAGGAACAGCACGAAGAACACCACGAGCCCGGCGCGGTCGAGGTTGTTCAGGCCGTTGGCTGCGAGGATGTCCCACATCATGGTGGTGGCCGCCGCCGCGGTGAGCAGCGACAGTCCGAAGAAGACCGTCCGCCGCCGCCTCGCGAGGCGCCGCAGCCAGTCGGTCCGCGGGCTCACGAGCGCGGTGTCCATTGGTACGTCCAGGTCTCGGTCAGCGCAGCGCCGTAGAGCTCGAGATAACAGTGCATGTCGATCGGCCGTCCTGAGGTCGGGCGCACCGTGAAGCTCACTCGCCAGTGGCCGTTCTCGGGCAGGCGTTGCGTGTCGACGTCCGAGATGCGAGCGCCGAGAGCTGTCACGACGGCGCGCACCGGCTGGCTCGCGCGCAGTCCGTCCAGGTCCCCGCCGGTGAAATCGATGATCGTGCGGCGCAGGCCGCCCACCGAGTGACCGTCGCGCACCACGGGCGCGAAGCGCGTGGCCGCCACGCGGCCGCCGGGCGGCCAGCGCTTACCGGAGTGCAGATAGGCCGACAGCAAATAGGAGAAGGCGAGCGGCTGCCCGGCGCGCACCGGCGCGCTCGGCACCCAGTAGGCGTCGATGTTGTAGTCGATGTCCGCCTCGCTCGGGATCTCCACCAGCTCCACGCCGCCCTTGCCCCAGCGTCCGAGCGGCTCGACCCAGTAGCTCGGCCGGCTCTCGTAGCGGGCCACGGGATCCTCGTAATCGGCGAAGCGCCGATCGCGCTGAATCAGCCCGAAGCCGCGCGGATTGTCGTCCATGAAACGGTTGACCTGCAGGCGCAGCGGATTGCGCAGCGGGCGCCACAGCCACTCCCCGCTGCCGGTGTGCATCATGAGCCCGTCGCTGTCGTGCAGCTGCGGGTGCCAGTTGTCGAAGCGCCGCCGCGCCGAGTTCATGCCGTAGAGAAACATCGAGGTGAGCGGGGCGATGCCGAGCTTGGCGATGCGCCGGCGCGGATAGAGCACCGCGCTTACCGTCACCTGGGTGATGGCCCCGGGGCGCACCAGGAAGCGATAGGCGCCGGTGAGGCTCGGGCTGTCGAGCAGCGCATAGACGGTCATCGTGGTCGCTTCCGGCGCCGGCTTGACCAGCCAGTAATCGGTGAAGTAGGGGATTTCCTCCCCGCCCGTGGTGGCGGTGTCTATGGCGAGGCCGCGCGCCGTGACGCCCTCCTCCTGATTGCGTCCGAGCACGCGGAAATAGGAGGCGCCGAGGAAGGCGAGGACGGCGCGGTGATGCGCCGGCGAGTCGAGCGGGTAGCGCAGCGAGAAGCCGGCAAATCCGAGGTTCGCCGGCAGCCGCGCGTGTGCGAGCGCGGCGGGGAATTCAAACAGCGAGGGGCGGTAGGGCAGCTCGCGCACCGCCGAGGCCGATACCGTGTAGATGTTCACCCGCCGCGTGAAGGCGAAGCCGCGGTGATAGAACTCGACCTGGAACATCGAGTGGCCGCGCCACAGCGCATCGGCAGGGCGGAAGCGGATCTGGTGATACTGCGCGTAGCTCAGTCTTCGCAGGATCCCGGGCAGGGGCGTGGAGCGGGTGTGATAGCCGTGCTCGGCGCGCAGCGCGGCAAGGTGCTCGACCGCAGCGAAGGTGAAGCGCCGCACCATGCCCGGGGGCTTGGCGGGCGGCGGCGCCGCGAGGGCGCAGGCCAGAGGCGTGAGCGACAGGAGCGCGGTGAGTGTGATTCGAGTCTTGACTGGCACCAATTTCTCGCAGGGCCTCAACGTCGATGCCGCGGCTTTGATTGCGTGCTTGATTAGCGGCATCACACCAGCCCGCTGTCGCCGGATGGCGACAGACTGCATGCTCCATCCAACACGCTGATTGGCGTACAGCTTAGCGCATTTTGTCGCGGCTGAGAAACAGCCACCGCGCGCCTTGGCGCACCTCGCGTCCATGTCGTTGCCGCGGGCGGGCCGCTCGCGAGTGATGAAGGGTGTTTGATTCGACACGCGCGGTGCGGGGCCGTTCACGAGTGTCATTTCCGCCCGCAATCTTTGTCCCCGTTTGTTGAGGCGCCGCGGGGGGGGGTGAGTCGCCTCGCGCGCTTCAAGCTGAGGCGGTGGCACGAGTGTTTTCCGTCCGGCCGAGCAGCCGGTCCGCCAGCGGACGGCGAGGTCCCGGCCGCGAGGCCGGGACCGATCGGATCGAGTGGTGGAGGCGGGGGGAATCGAACCCCCGTCCGCAAGCCCTAGACTTCAGGTTCTACGTACGTAGCCCGCTCTTTGGTTCTCGCGCCGCGCTACCCGAGGGGCAGGGAAGACGAAGCGCCAGCGGACGGTGACTCTTAACGACCCGGCCCGTAGCACGCCGAATCGCGAGCCTGTGAACGCGTCCCCCGAGTCGACCGCACAGGCACGGACCGGTCGGAGGTCAGCCGCGGTTAGGCGGCGAGAGCGAAGTTGTCGTCGTTGGCAACTATGGTTTTGCAGCGTGATTTACGAGGGCACTGCGCCTCGGTACGCCCCTGAAGGTTCGCAACCCGCGTCGAAACCGGTCGCCCCCAGAAGAGATAGCGTAAGCATACCTGAGAGCGTCGCGGCGCGCACCTTTGGGTGTGGTGCAGAATGGAAACGGTTCCGCCTGCCGTCCGGCTTGTGTAGGGTTCGCCCTGATCGTGACCCCGCACGCCGCTCGGGCATCCTCAGAGGTTGGATTGCTGCGAATGTGCAGCTGGGCGGCCTGTTGCGCCGCGCTTTTTCCTGGCGGTAGGGCGTGCCGCCGGGCGCGGGCAGCGACCGGAACGTGAAGTGTGGGGAGCGCACTGCGTGTCGGAACCGGCACGATGGGCAACCATGGCGCCGCGTCAACCCCACCCCATGCTGAACCGCGAACCGGTCTCAAGGCCCGCCAGGGCCGAGGCCCGTCAAGCGCTGTCAGGAACAGCGCGATGACGGGTCAGGGCGGGACTCCGTATCAGCCCCGGCGCAGCAGTCGTGCCTTGTCGCGCCGCCAGTCGCGCTCCTTTTCGGTCGCGCGCTTGTCGTGCTGCTTCTTGCCCTTGGCGAGGCCCACGGCGAGCTTGGCGCGGCCGTGCTTCCAGTACAGCTCGAGCGGCACGAGGGTGTAGCCGCGCCGCTCGACAGCCCCGACCAGGCCGTCGAGCTCGCTGCGGTTGAGCAGCAGTTTGCGGGTGCGCACCGGGTCGGCGATGACGTGACTGGAGGCCGAGGGCAGCGGCGACAGATGGGCCCCGATCAGGAACGCCTCGCCGCCGCGCACGTAGACGTAGGCCTCTTGCAGCTGGGCGCGCCCGGCGCGCAGCGATTTGACCTCCCAGCCCTGGAGGGCAAGACCGGCCTCGTAGCGCTGCTCGATGAAGTAATCGAAGCGCGCCTTGCGGTTCTCGGCGATCAGCCGGGAGGAGGAGTCGGCCTTGGGGGACATCGACGCTCAAGATCGATTGGGGCGCGCATTGTAGCGTGCGCGCGGCGCGCCCAGCGGATTTGCCGCTGCGCTCTTGTCCGGGCCGGCCCGATCCTGGGACAATAGTGCGCATGCGAGAGGTCAAGCGCTCGGCGCTCGTCAGCCTGCCGCCGAATCGCCTGTTCGCGCTGATCAACGACATCGACAGCTACCCCGAGTTTCTGCCCTGGTGCAGCCACGCGCGGGTGCTCTCGCGCAGCGACAGTGAGATCGTCGCCAGCATCGGCGTGCGTCGCGGGCCGTTCAACGGGGAGTTCACCACCCGCAACACGCTCGAGCCCGACCGGCGCGTGCTGATGCGCCTGGTGAGCGGCCCGTTCAGCGCGCTCGAGGGCGAGTGGCGGCTGACGCCGGCCGGAGAGGGCACGCACGTCGAGCTTTCCCTGCGCTTTCAGTTCAAGAGCGCCCTCTCAGCGGTGATGTTCGAGCGCCTCTTCGCCGAGACGGTCGGCTCGATGGTCGATGCCTTCGTCGCCCGCAGCCGCGCGCTCCAGCCGGCCGCGGGGCTTGCCGGGCCGTGAGCCGGCCGGTCAAGCGCTGCATCGTGGCCTATGCCACCGCCGAGCGGCAGTTTCTCTGGCCGGTCGAGATCGACGCCGGGGCGAGCATCGCCGAGGTGATCGCGGCGGCGCGGCGGGGGGCATCCGAGGCCGCCGTGCCCTGGGAGAGCGCGCCGGTGGGGATCTTCGGTGAGCTGCGCGAGCGCGACGCCGTGCCCGCCGACGGGGATCGCATCGAGCTGTACCGGCCGCTCGAGCAGGACCCGCGCGCGCGCCGGCGCGCACGGCTCAGGCCGCCGCGGCGCTGATCATCCGACCGGGAATTTCTTCGCCGAGGGCAGCAGGCCCGGGGCAATGGGCTGGCCCTTCGGGATGTTGTAGAGCGCGAAGTGGCTGACTTTCCCGCTGTGGAAGAACACAGTCACGCGGCTCTCGATCGGCCGCTCCACGTAGCCGCGCTTGAAGTAGTAAACGTAGTCCCACCGATTGGTGTCGAAGGTGTCCTCGATCATCGGGGTGCCGAGCAGGTAGCGCACCTGCACGCGCGTCATGCCCACCTTCAGCTGCCGCACGGTGTGGCCGTCCAGATAGTTGCCCTGCTGAATGTCCATCCGGTAGACGCACCCGGCAAGCAGAGCCGAGACGGCCGCGAGGGCGGCGGCGAGGCGCAGGGCCGAAACGAAGTGAGCTGGTCGCATGGAGGTCCGATGGGCAATAATTGGGGCGGATCATACCTGATCGTGCAAGTGCCGCCGCGCTTCCCGGCGACGGCCAGATGCGGAGGCTCGAGACGCGTGGAAGGCAAGGACCTGCGCAAAGCCGGCCTGAAAGTGACGCTGCCGCGCCTGAAGATCCTCGAGATCCTCGCCGGCAGCGAGACGCGGCATCTGTCGGCCGAGGACATCTACCGCACGCTGCTCGAGTCGCACGAGGACATAGGCCTTGCGACCGTCTACCGGGTGCTCACCCAGTTCGAGGCGGCGGGCTTGGTCACGCGCCATCATTTCGAGGACGGCATGGCTGTCTTCGAGCTCAATCAGGGCGCCCACCACGATCATATCGTCTGTCTTGACTGCGGCCACGTTGAAGAGTTCGTCGACGACGGCATCGAGGCGCGGCAGAACGCGGTGGCGCGGCGGCTGCGCTTCGAGATCCGCGATCATTCCCTCATTCTCTACGGGCACTGCCGCCGTGAGGCCTGCCCGCACCGTCGCACGCCGGGACACTGAGGGCGCCTCAGCGGCGAGGTGCGGCGCGCTTGGGCCGAGCCGGGGCGCGGGCGGGCGGCGCGGACCCGCGCAGCATCTCGCGGGCGTGCTCGCGCGCCGCCGCGGTGACATCGACACCGCCGAGCATCCGCGCCAGCTCCTCGATGCGCTCGCTCTCCGCCAGCTCGGCTAGAGTGGTGCGCGTGGCGCGTCCGTCGGAGTGCTTCGCGACGCGCAGATGCTGGTGGCCCTGCGAGGCCACCTGCGGCAGGTGCGTCACGCACAGCACCTGACCGCGCTGCCCGAGCGCGCGCAGCTCCCGCCCGACGATCTCGGCGACCGCGCCGCCGATCCCCGAGTCGACCTCGTCGAACACCATGCAGCGCGTCTCGCGCGCGCTGCTGGCCACCTCGACCGCGAGCGACAGACGCGAGAGCTCCCCGCCCGAGGCGACCTTCGCGAGCGCTCGCACAGGCTGCCCGGGATTGGCGCTGACGCGGAACTCGACCTCATCGGCACCATGCGGCGCCGGTTCCGCCTCGCGCGCTGTCAGCCCCACTTCGAAGCGCCCTCCGGCCATGCCGAGCGCCTGCATGTGCTCCGTGACGGCTGCGCCCAGGGCCTGCGCCGCCCGGGCGCGCGCGCTCGAGAGCGCCGCGGCGTGCCGGCGGTACTGCCTCAGCGCCTCGGCGAGCTCAGCTCGCACCGCCTGCAGGTCAACCGCGGCGCGCTCGAGCCGCTCCAGATCGGCGGCGAGCTCGGCGGCGCGAGCCGGCAGCTCCGCCGGCGCGAGGCGATGCTTGCGCGCCAGATCCTCGATGGCCGCGAGGCGGCTCTCGACCGCGTTCTGGCGCGAGGGGTCGAGCTCGAGCGCCTCGGCATAGCGCTCGAGCTCGCGGGCCGCCTCGCGCAGGTTCACCTCCGCATCCTGGGCGAGCGCGATGATGGGGGCGAGCTGCGGATCGATCGCCGCCGCCGCGCGCAGCGCATGCAGCGCGCGGCCGATGGCGCTGTGCGCATTGTGCGTCTCGTCTTGGTAGAGCAGCGCGAGCGCCCCTTGCGCCGCCTCGGCGAGCCGGCCGCGATGGGCGAGACGCACGCGCTCCTCGCTCAACCGCTCGAGCTCGCCGGCGGCCAGCTCGAGCGCGGCGAGCTCTGCGACCTGGTGGCGCAGCAGCTCGAGCCGTGCGTCGCGGTCGCGGGCCGCCTCGGCGAGCTCGCGCTCGCGCGCATTGAGCTGCCGCCAGCGCCGCCAGGCGGCGGTCACTTCGTCGAGCGCCGGCGCGAGCTCCCCGTACTCGTCGAGCAGCTCACGCTGGCGGGCGGCGCGGGTGAGCGATTGGAATTCGTGCTGCCCGTGGATGTCGATCAGCAGATCCGCCGCCTCGCGCAGCAGCTGCACCGGGACGGGCTGGCCGTTGAGCCAGGCGCGCGAGCGCCCGTCGGCGCCGAGCATGCGGCGCACGATGAGCTCCTCGTCGCTGATCGCCTGGCGCTCGAGCCACTCGCGCAGCGGCGCCGGCGCATCGCGCACCTCGAAGGTGGCGCTGATGTCGGCGCGCTCGGCGCCGTGGCGGATCATCTCCGCCCCGCCGCGGCCTCCGGCGAGCAGCTGCAGCGCATCGACCACGATGGACTTGCCCGCGCCGGTCTCGCCGGTGAGCACCGTCAGGCCCGTGCGCAGCGTGAGCTCGAGTTCATCGATGATGGCGAAATCGCGGATCTTGAGGGCGGTGAGCATGGCGCGGCGGTGCTTCAGCGCTCGAGGTCGCCGCGGCCCCAGTGCAGCTTCGAGCGCAGCAGCCGGAAGTAGTCGTGGCCCGGCGGATGCAGCAGCGTGATGCGCTCGGCGGCGCGGCGGATCTCGAGGCGATCGCCGGGGGCGAAGGTGCCGAGCACCGTGCCGTCGCAGGTCACCTGCGCGCGCGTGTCGGGCCGCTCGAGCAGCCGGATCTCGATCAGCGAATGGCCCGAGACCACGATCGGGCGGTCCGAGAGCGTGTGCGGACAGATCGGGGCCAGCACCACGATGTCGAGCTGCGGCTCGATGATCGGCCCGCCGCACGACAGCGCGTAGGCAGTCGAGCCGGTGGCCGTCGCCACCACGATGCCATCGCCGGCGTGGGTGTTGACGTATCGGCCCGCGACGCGGGTCTCGAAGTCGAGCATGCGGCCCGTGGCGAGCTTCTGCAGCACCACGTCATTGAGCGCCAGGCACTCGAGGTCGGCAGCGCCGGCCTGATGCAGCCGGGCCGACAGCAGCGGGCGCTCGTCGGCATCGAGCCGCCCGGCCAGAGCCGCATCCAGGCACTCGGGAATGTCCTGCGGCATGACGTCGGTGAGAAACCCGAGGCGGCCGCGGTTGATGCCGAGCAGCGGCACCCCGTGGCGCGCGACGAGACCGGCCGCATAGAGGAGCGTGCCGTCACCGCCGACCGCGATCATCAGGTCGGCGCCGCTGCCGAGCTCGCTTTGCGGCACGCCGATTGCGCCGGGGCAGCCCGCGAGCGCCGCGGCGGCGTCCACCCGTACGGTCACGCCCCGCGCGGCGAGGTGCGCGAGCGCCGCCTGGGCCGATTCGGCCACCTGCGGATCCGTGAACCGGCCGACCAGCGCGCAGATGCGGGGAGGGGTCATCCGGAAAATCCTAGCAGGACGGCGCTGCGGTTGCTTGACGCTCGCGCCCGGTGTCTATAGTTTGCCCCGAGCGGCTGCGCGCGGGCGGCAAACGCGCACCAGCCCCTTCATCATATGACGCACGACAGCCGGGACGAGCAACTGAACGAGCGGGCGCAGCACCTGCTGCGCGTGCTGGTGGAGAGCTATATTCGCGACGGCCAGCCCGTCGGCTCGCGCTCGCTGTCGCGCGAGTCGGGCCTGCAGCTGTCCTCGGCCACCATCCGCAACGTCATGGCCGACCTCGAGGAGCTTGGCTTCGTCGCCTCACCGCACACCTCCGCGGGGCGCATCCCGACCGACAAGGGCTACCGCTTCTTCGTCGACTCGCTGCTGAAGGTCCAGCCGCTCGAGGCGGCAGCGGTCGCCGAGATCGAGCGGCAGTTCGAGGCGGTGCGCGATAGCGGCAAGGACCTGGTGAGCACCGTCTCGCAGCTGCTCTCGAGCGTGACGCGCCTGGCGGGCGTGGTGACGCTGCCGCGGGCCACCCAAGCCTCGATCACCCAGATCGAGTTCGTCGGGCTCTCGGAGAACCGCGTGCTCGTGGTGCTGGTGTACGGGGAGCGCGAGGTGCAGAACCGCATCATCCAGCTCGAGCGCCATTACTCGCCCGATGAGCTCAGGCGCGCCTCGAACTTCCTCAATGATCAGTTCCGCGGCCGCTCCCTCGATGAGGTGCGCCAGGAGATCCTGCGCCAGCTGAGCGAGACCCGGGCGCACATGAACCAGGCGATGGTTGATGCGATCTCCATGGCGCAGCACGTGTTCGAGGCGGGCGCGCCGGACGGGGAGCTCGAGTACGTCATCAAGGGCGAGACCAATCTGATGAGCCTTGCCGAGCTCTCGAGCGTCGAGCGGCTGCGCAGGCTGTTCGAGGCGTTCAACGAGAAGCGCGATTTCCTGCACCTCCTGGATCACAGCCTGCGGGCCGAGGGGGTGCAGATCTTCATCGGCCACGAGTCCGGCTACCGCATCCTCGATGACTGCAGCGTGGTCACGGCGCCCTACGGCTCGCCGGGCTCGGCGTTCGGCGTGCTCGGGGTGATCGGCCCGACCCGCATGGCCTACGAGCGGGTCATCCCCATCGTGGACATGACGGCGAAACTGCTGGGCGCCGCCTTGAATTCCCGGCGCTGATCCCCACACCGATTGCGTGACGGCGCCCCGGCGCGAGCCGGCCGGTGACGTTTGGGTTTTTGACGACACAACGGCAAGAGGAACGCGGATGAGCACTGATCAGGCCGGCGCCAGCCCGGCGCGCGAGCGTCGTGGCGCCGAAGGCGCGGGCACACCCGACGAGGCCCCGGGTGAGGAGGCGGGCGGGCCGCTGACGGAGCTGGAGCAGCTTCGCGAGGCGCTCACGCAGGCCGAGCAGCGCGTGCGCGAGCAGCGGGAGCAGTACCTGCGCGCCGTGGCCGAGCTCGACAACGTGCGCAAGCGCGCCCAGCGCGATATCGAGGCGGCCAACCGCTATGGGCTGGAGAAGTTCGCCGCCGAGCTGCTGCCCGTGCAGGACAGCCTGGAGCTGGCGATTCAGAGCGCCGATCAGCGCGAGGGCGACTTCAGCAGCCTCAAGCAGGGCCAGGAGGCGACGCTGAAGCTGCTGGCCAAGGCGCTCGAGAAGCTCGGCGTGAGGCCCATCCGGCCGCTCGGCGAGCCATTCGACCCGGCGCGCCACGAGGCCATGCTGGCGCAGGAGTCGGCCACCGCCGCGCCGGACACGGTGCTGCAGGTCGTGCAGAGCGGCTTCGAGCTCAACGGGCGGCTGCTGCGTCCGGCCCGGGTGATCGTGGCCAAGGCGCCCGCCTAGGGGATTGTCCCGGCGGCCCTTGAATCGGCGGGGCGTACCCCCAGAAACTCTCCCAGCGAACCCCTAAGACACTGATTTCGGCGGAGCACATCATGGCAAAGGTAATTGGCATCGACCTCGGCACGACCAATTCGTGCGTGGCCATCATGGAGGGCGGCAAGCCCCGGGTGATCGAGAACAGCGAGGGCGACCGCACGACTCCCTCGGTCGTTGCCTTCACCAAGGACAATGAGGTGCTGGTGGGCCAGCCGGCCAAGCGCCAGGCGGTCACCAATCCGCAGAACACCCTGTTCGCGATCAAGCGGCTGATCGGGCGCAAGTTCGAGGACGAGGTCGTGCAGCGCGACTCGAAGATGGTGCCCTACAAGATCGCCCGCGCGGACAACGGCGATGCGTGGGTCGACGTGCAGGGCAAGAAGATGGCCCCGCCCGAGATCTCCGCACGCGTGCTGATGAAGATGAAGAAGACCGCCGAGGACTACCTCGGCGAGCCGGTCACCGAGGCGGTGATCACGGTGCCGGCGTACTTCAACGATTCGCAGCGCCAGGCGACCAAGGACGCCGGGCGCATCGCGGGCCTGGAGGTCAAGCGCATCATCAACGAGCCGACGGCCGCCTCGCTCGCCTACGGGCTCGACAAGCAGGGCGGGGACCGCAAGATTGCCGTGTACGACCTCGGCGGCGGCACGTTCGATATCTCCATCATCGAGATCGCCGAGATCGACGGGGAGCATCAGTTCGAGGTGCTCTCGACCAACGGCGACACGTTCCTCGGCGGCGAGGACTTCGACCTGCGCATCATCAATTTTCTCGGCGAGGAGTTCCTGAAGGAGTCCGGCGTCGATGTGCGCAAGGACCCGCTTGCCATGCAGCGCCTGAAGGAGGCCGCCGAGAAGGCCAAGATCGAGCTGTCCTCGACGCAGCAGAGCGACATCAACCTGCCGTACATCACGGCGGATGCCTCGGGACCGAAGCACCTGGCGATCAAGCTCACGCGCGCCAAACTCGAGGCGCTGGTGGAGGAGCTGGTGCAGAAGACCATCGCGCCGTGCCGCACCGCGATGAAGGACGCGGGGGTCTCGGCCGGCGACATCGCCGAGGTCATTCTGGTCGGCGGCCAGACGCGCATGCCGCTGGTGCAGAAGTACGTCAAGGATTTCTTCGGCCGCGAGCCGCGCAAGGACGTCAACCCCGACGAGGCGGTGGCGGTCGGAGCGGCCATCCAGGCGGGCGTCCTGGCCGGTGAGGTCAAGGACGTGCTGCTCCTCGATGTGACGCCGCTGTCGCTCGGTATCGAGACGCTCGGTGGGGTGATGACCAAGCTCATCGAGAAGAACACCACCATTCCGACCAAGGCCTCGCAGGTGTTCTCCACCGCCGATGACAATCAGACGGCGGTGACCATCCACGTCCTGCAGGGCGAGCGCGAGCGCGCGGCCGACAACAAGTCGCTCGGCAAGTTCGACCTCACGGACATTCCGCCGGCGCCGCGCGGCATGCCGCAGGTCGAGGTGTCCTTCGACATCGACGCCAACGGCATCCTCAACGTGTCGGCCAAGGACAAGGCCACCGGGCGCGAGCAGAAGATCATCATCAAGGCCTCGAGCGGCCTCAACGAGGATGAGATCAAGCGCATGGTGCGCGACGCCGAGGCGCACGCCGCCGAGGACAAGCGCTTCCGCGAGCTGGTCGAGACGCGCAACAAGGCCGATGCGATGATCCACGCCGTGGAACGGAGCCTGAAGGATCTCGGCGAGAAGGTGGACGCGGGCGAGCGCGCGAGCGTCGAGTCGGCGGTCTCCGACCTGCGCACCGCGCTCAAGGGCGACGATCGCGACGTGATCGAGAAGAAGACCGAAGCGCTTGCGCAGGCTTCCGCCTCGATTGCGCAGAAGGCCTACGCCGGACAGGCCGGCGCCGAGGGCGCGCCGGGCGCTGCGGGCGGCGAGGCGGGGGCCTCCTCGGCCGGGGCCGCCGGCGGCAAGGACGATGTCGTCGATGCAGAATTCGAGGAGGTCAAGGACAAGGGGCGCAAGGCCTCCTGACCGACGTTTGACCGAGCCGTTATAGTGAGCGGGGTCCGCGCCGCGGACCCCGCTTTAGCTGCGCGAGGCGCATGAAAAAAGACTACTACAAAGTACTCGACGTCCCGAAAACGGCCACCGAGGCGGACATCAAGAAGGCCTATCGGCGTCTCGCCATGAAATATCACCCGGACCGCAATCCGGGCGACGACGAGGCTGAGGAGCGCTTCAAGGAGGCCAAGGAGGCCTGCGAGGTGCTCACCGATGCGCAGAAGCGCGCCGCGTACGATCAGTACGGCCATGCCGGCGTCGAGGCGGCTGCCGCCGGAGCGCGCGGGCGGGCCAGCGCGGCCGATGCCTTCGGCGATATTTTCGGGGACGTGTTCGGCGATATCTTCGGCGCGGCGCGCCGCGGCGCTCACGCGCAGGTGTTCCGCGGCGCCGATCTGCGCTACGAGCTCGAGCTCGATCTGCATGAGGCCGTGTTCGGCCACACCGTGGAGATCGAGGTGCCGAAGCTGGTCGAGTGCGAAACCTGTCACGGCAGCGGGGCGGCCAAGGGCAGCAACCCGCAGACCTGCGAGACCTGCGGCGGCACCGGCCAGGTGCGCATCTCCCAGGGTTTCTTTCAGCTGCAGCAGACCTGCCCCAAATGCCGCGGCGCCGGTACCATCATCCGCAACCCGTGCGACGGCTGCTTCGGGCAGGGGCGCGTGCGGCGCACGCGCAAGCTCTCGGTGAAAATCCCGCCCGGCGTCGACAGCGGCGATCGGATCCGCCTGGCCGGCGAAGGCGAGGCCGGACGCAACGGCGGGCCGCCCGGGGACCTGTATGTCGAAGTGCACGTGCGCGAGCACGCGATCTTCGAGCGCGACGGCGAGCACCTCTCCTGCGAGGTTCCGGTGAGTTTCGCGACCGCCGCGCTCGGCGGCACGTTGGAAGTGCCGACGCTCAACGGCAACGTGGTGCTGAAGATCCCGGTCGAGACGCAGTCCGGGCGCGTCTTTCGCCTGCGCGACAAGGGCGTCAAGCCGGTGCGGGGCGGCTCGCGCGGGGACCTGTTCTGCCGGGTCGTGGTCGAAACGCCCGTGCACCTCTCGGGCGAGCAGCGCGAGCTGATCCGTAAGCTCGAGGAATCACTGCGCGAGGACGGTACGCGTCACTCGCCGCGTGAGAAGGGGTTTTTCGAGGGCGTTCGACGCTTCTTCGGCGCATAAGCCCGCACGATGGCCACACGCGTAGTCATCATCGGAGCGAGCGGCCGTATGGGCCAGTCGCTGCTGCGGGCGGCCTGCTCGGTCGCGGATCTGGCGATTACGGGGGCGGTGGCCTCGGCCGCGAGCGCAGCGCTCGGCCGTGATGCCGGCGAGCTCGCCGGCACCGCGCCGCTTGGGGTGGCGGTGGGCGCCGATCTGCCTGCGGCACTCGCCTCGGCCGATGTCGCCATTGATTTTTCCCGTCCCGAGGCCACGGCGGCCAATCTGGCCGCCTGCCGCAGCGCAGGCACGCCGCTGCTGCTCGGCGTCACGGGCTACCCCGGACAGATCGAGGCGCAGCTCGCCGAGGCCGCCCGCCACATCCCGCTGCTCGTGGCGCCGAATACCAGCCTCGCCGTCACGCTGCTGGTCGAGCTGGTGCGCACCGCCGCGCGGGCCCTGCCGGAGGCGTTCGACATCGAGATTCTCGAGACGCATCACCGGATGAAGCGCGATGCGCCTTCCGGGACCGCGCTGGCGCTGGCACGGGCGGCGGGCGAGGGGCGCGGCCTGCCGGCCGCTGAGGCGCTCGCGGGCGCGGGCGCGGCGCGCACCGGGGCGCGTCCGGCCGGGCAGATCGGCTTCGCCGTTCTGCGCGGCGGCGATGGGGTCGGCGAGCACGACGTGCGCTTTCTCGGGGCGGGCGAGACACTCGTTCTGGGGCACCGCGCGAGCGATCGCGACGTCTTCGCCCGTGGTGCTCTGACGGCCGCGCTCTGGCTCGCGCAGCAGCGGGCGGGCCGGTATTTCATGCGCGATATTTTGCTTTCTAATCAACGGCTTGCATAGTTCTCTGCGGCGTCTTCCGCCGCCGCTGCCGGGCCGAAAACGGGCGAATTTTCCGTGGACACTCGCAGCCGCCGACCGTAGAATTTCGCCCGATCCGCGTGCGGGTTATACGATTCGTGTGCGGGTTAGTCCACGCAAGGCGGGAGGATGTTCGCTCAGAACTCCTCCCGCTTTGTATATGTGCAGGTCACGGTCCGAAAGCCCCCCGCGCGGCGTGCCCCAACTCGCCTGCCGGCTGATAGTTGAGAGCCGATCTGAAGAGGGAGGATGCATCGAAGTGAGCGTACCGGCAGTACTGGCGTTGGCGGATGGAACCGTCTTCCGCGGCCAGTCGATTGGTGCCAAGGGCAACACCACGGGCGAGGTCGTTTTCAACACCGCGATGACGGGTTACCAGGAGATTCTCACCGACCCGTCCTATGCCCGTCAGATTGTCACGCTCACCTGTCCGCACATCGGCAACACCGGCACGACGCCCGAGGACCTCGAGTCCGCGCAGATCTACGCCGCCGGCCTAGTGGTGCGCGATCTGCCTGCGCGCTGGAGCAACTGGCGCGCCAGTGAGTCGCTCGGCGCTTTCCTCGAGCGCGGCCGCATCGTCGCCGTCGCTGGCATCGACACCCGCCGCCTGACGCGCATCCTGCGCGAACAGGGCGCGCAGCCGGGCTGCATCATGACCGGCGAGAAGGCCGATGCCGCCGCCGCGGTGATCGCGGCGCGCAAATTCCCGGGCTTAAAGGGCATGGATCTGGCCAAGGTGGTCACCACGCGCCGTGCCTTCCAGTGGAACGAGGGCAGCGTCTGGCCGGAGATTGCCCGCACGCTGCGCTCGCATCAGCGTCTGCACGTGGTCGCCTACGATTTCGGCATCAAGCGCAACATCCTCAGGCTGCTGGCCGATTTCGGCTGCCGCATGACTGTGGTGCCGGCCGAAACCAGCGCCGAGGAGGCGCTCGCGCTCGCGCCCGATGGGATTTTCCTCTCCAACGGCCCGGGCGATCCAGAGCCGTGCACGTACGCCATCGAGGCGGTGCGGGAATTCCTGCAGACCGACATCCCGGTGTTCGGCATCTGTCTCGGTCACCAGATCCTCGGGCTCGCCAGCGGCGCGAGCACGGTGAAAATGAAATTCGGCCACCATGGCGCGAACCACCCGGTGCAGGAGCTCGAGACCGGCCGGGTGCTCATCACCAGCCAGAATCACGGCTTCGCGGTCGATGAGACGACGCTGCCCGCGAACGTGCACGCCACGCACCGCTCGCTCTTTGACGGCTCGCTGCAGGGGCTCACGTTCGCCGAGCAGCCGGTGTTCGGCTTCCAGGGCCACCCCGAGGCCAGTCCCGGGCCGCACGACGTCAAGCCGCTCTTCGAGCGCTTCGTGCAGCTGATGGTGCGGCGCCTGCAGGCGCAGTTGCGCCAGGCGCAGGGGGCGAGCCCGGCCGCGACAGCGAGCCCGCCGCGCCAGCCTGCGGTTTCCAGTTGATGTCGAGACTGATGCCGTGCCCAAGCGCAGCGACCTGAAGAGCATCCTCATCATTGGCGCCGGCCCGATCGTGATCGGCCAGGCGTGCGAGTTCGATTACTCCGGCGCCCAGGCCTGCAAGGCGCTGCGCGCCGAGGGGTACCGGGTGGTGCTGGTCAATTCCAATCCGGCCACCATCATGACCGACCCGGAGATGGCTGATGCGATCTACATCGAGCCGGTCAACTGGCGCACCGTGGCGCGCATCATCGAGAAGGAGCGCCCCGATGCGCTGCTGCCGACCATGGGAGGACAGACCGCGCTCAACACCGCGCTCGATCTGGTGCGCGAGGGCGTGCTCGAGAAATTCGGCGTCGAGCTGATCGGCGCGAAGCGCGACGCGATCGATATGGCCGAGG
>JAKCEJ010000031.1 GCA_021838065.1 Pseudomonadota bacterium | reverse complement strand
CGATGGGCTCGGCGTCCCAGACCTGCTCGGGCAGCATGCCGCCGGGGGAGGCCATGCGCACCATGGTCTCGAGCAGCGGCAGCGGGTCGGCTCCGGCGACGAGCTCGAAGTGTCCGCGCTCGCCGGTGAGCAGAGGCCAGGCCCGTCCCCGGCCGGTGCCGTCGTAGGCCGAGCCGTCATCGTGCTCGCCGTAGCCGTCGTCGTTGTAGCGGTGCCAGCTCGGGCCGTTCGGCGTGTCGACCTTCAGCAGCGCATCGACCAGCTTGACGGTGCCGGCGATCAGCGGATCGTTCGGGGCGCGCAGACCGAAGCGCACCAGCTGCAGGAAATCGACCCCGACCTGCGACTCTGCCGGCAGACCCGGGTCGATCACCTGGTTGCGGATCGGCAGCTGGTCCTGCAGCGCGCCGCGGTCGTGCAGCGCCTCGGCCGGCGCGACGCGCACGTAATACCCGGGGATGCCGTGCTCGCGCGCGAGCGGTGTGTCGCACACGGCCGTCCAGCTCTCGAGGCTCGCGTTCCAGTAATCGGCGAACGCGAGCGCGAGATCGCGCGCCGCGGGCGGCAGGTGCGAGGCGCCGCACACGAGCGCCGCGATGCACGCCGAGAGGGTGAAGGTGTTGATGCCGGCGTCCTCCTCCCAGCGGTCCTGGTCGGATGCCGGACCGTTGCACACGATGAACGAGAGCGCCCGCTGGATCATGTCCGTCACGTGCACCCCATCGAGCGCATCGCGCTCGTGCAGCGCGCAGGCGAGCAGCACCGGGAAGGCGGTCTCATCGAGCTGCACCGCGGTCCAGTAGGGCGAGCCGCCGAGCCACTGGTTCTGGTTCCAGTGGCCGTCGGCGAGCTGCGTGGCGCGCAGGTAGCGCACCGTGTCGAGCGCCTCGCGCGTGGCGCCGAAGGCGAGCAGCGCGCCGGCGCACTCGCACAGATCGCGCGGCCAGACCAGGTGATAGCCGGCGCGCTCGTCCCGGGTGTTGCCCCACGGCACGCTCAGGCTCGCCACCATCGCGCCCGGAAATATCTTGTCCTTGTGGGCGCGCAGCACCATGGTCGAGAGACTGAACTGCGCGCGGCACTGCGGCGGCAGCGAGCCGGCGAGCGCGGCGCGCGCGGCGCATTCCTTCTGCCAGGCCGTCCAGTCGCCGATCTGCCGCTGCCAGCTGTTCTCGAACGGCTGGAACAGCGCCGACAGCGCCAGCGTCGCCGCCGATTCGGTGCCGCTGCTGATGCCGAGTCCGAGCACTGCCTTGCGCGGCAGCTCGCCGATCAGCGCGACGTTGCCCGGTCCGGCGCGGTCGTATTCCCAGTTCATCGCCCCGTTGCACTTGAAGTCCTGCCAGCCATCCGAGGTGCCGACGCAACCGCAGCTCGCGCGCCCCCAGGCGTCGCGCTGGTCGGTGTCGACCGCCGCGAGTGCGAGCGCGAACGGGCCCTGCTCGGCGAGCAGCAGGCGGTGGCCGCGGTGGCCGGCCACGCTCGCCGTGTTGTCATGTCCGGTGCCGCCGACGTGCGGCGCGAGCAGCGCGTAGGGGCGCAGCTGCTCATCGCCGGTGAGCTCGAGCTCCACCAGCAGTACGTCGCGCTCGGCGGCCGGCACGATGCGCAGGCGCAGCTCGAAGCGCTCATGACGGTGCACCACGCGCACCGCGGGGATTCCGGGGCCGGCGAGCGTGACGGTGGGATTGCCGAGGCGCTTGACCTCGACCCAGAACCCGCGGCCGTCGGCGACGATGAAGCCCAGATCGCGGATCTGCGGGATGTCGACGCGCGGATAGTAGACTTCGTTGACGATCCCGCCGCCGATGGTGAACCACACCCGCGACTGCCCGAGCGCGCAGCCCACGACATCCTTGGCGCTGCTGCACCAGGTGGGCGATAAACCCGGGGCGCCCGGGGCCTCTCCTGAGCCGGACTCGCTCATGATCATCCTCCTCGATCGTGTCGCCCGCTTTTTGGTCAAGCGTGCCGAAGGCGGGTACGATACTGCATGCTCTGGCTCAAGGCATTGCATATCGTGTTCGTGGTGACGTGGTTCGCGGGTCTGTTTTACCTGCCGCGCCTGTTCGTCTATCACTGCGAGACCACGGATGCGCCGGGGCTCGCGCGATTTGCGGTGATGGAGCGGCGGCTGTTCGCGCTGATGAGCCTCGGCGGGGCGCTCGCGGTGGCCTTCGGGCTCGCCATGGTGATCGTCGCGCCGGCGTTCCTCGAGTTCACCTGGCTGCGCGTGAAGCTCGTGCTGGTCGCCGCGCTCATCGCCTATCACCTGTGGTGTTACGCGCTGATGCGCTCGCTGATCGAGGGGCGCAATCGCCGCTCGCAGCGCTGGTTCCGCGTGTTCAACGAAGTGCCGGGCGTGTTGCTGATCGCGATCGTGGTGCTCGCGGTCGTGAGGCCCTAACCGCCGGAGCGCTTGGCCTCATAGCCGCGCTGGCGCAGCGCCTCGACCAGCCGGTCGCGGTGCTCGCCCTGGATCTCGATGCGCCCCTCGCGCACCGCGCCGCCGGCGCCGCAGAGTTTCTTCAGCTCGCGGGCGAGCGCCTCGAGCTGCTCGGCCGCGAGCGGCAGGCCGAGGATGACCGAGACCGCCTTGCCGCCGCGCCCGGCGACCTCGCGCGCCACGCGCACGCGTGCGGGGGTGCCTGGAGGGACCGGCGGGCTCGCCGGCGGGCGCTGCGGCGCCGAGGGCGTCTTGCGCAGTACGACGCCGCGGGCGGTGGGGTAGGATTTCACGGCGGGATTATGGCCCGCCGGCCGATTCCCGCCAATCCGGGGCGTGGATGGGGATGCAATGGTTATTGCGATGATTGCCCTATTCGCGAATGAATTGGAACGTGTATTCCGCTTTTGGGGCGGTAAAATTTGCAATCAGCCGGCTACCGGCGGTGACGAGGCCCAGAACCCATGACGCAGTCGCGCCTGCACGTTCCCCACCCTCCGGCCCGCCCGGGGGAAAAGCCGGACTTCAGCTACCTGGAGATTCCGCCGGCCGGGCGCGAGGCTCGTCCGGACACGCTCGCGAGCGCGCTCCAGATCGAGCAGCTCGGCACCGGCATGGTGCGCGTGCTCGATGAGCACGGCCAGGCGGTCGGGCCGTGGAACCCGCATCTGGAGCCCGAGGAGCTGCAGGTGGCACTGCGGCACATGCTGCTCACGCGCCGCTTCGATGAGCGCATGCAGCGCATGCAGCGCCAGGGGCGCATCTCGTTCTACATGAAATCCACCGGCGAGGAGGCCGTGGCGGTCGCCCAGGCGATGGCGCTGCAGCCGGGCGACATGCTCTTTCCCTCGTACCGCACGCAGGGCCTGTTCATCGCGCGGGGCAAGAGCCTCGTCGATCTGATGTGCCAGTGCCTCTCGAACACGCGCGACATGTGCCGCGGGCGCCAGATGCCGATCATGTACCACTGGGCGGAAGGCAACATCTTCTCGATCTCGGGCAACCTGGCGACGCAGTTCCCGCAGGCGGTCGGTTGGGCGATGGCCGCGGCCATCAAGGGTGAGGACCGGATTGCATCGAGCTGGATCGGCGAGGGTGCGAGCGCCGAGGCGGATTTCCATCACGCACTGACTTTCGCGGCGGTGTATCAGGCGCCGGTGATCCTGAACGTCGTCAACAACCAGTGGGCGATCTCGAGCTTCCAGGGCTTCGCCGGCGGGGAGCGCCGTACCTTCGCCCAGCGGGGGCCGGGCTACGGGATCCCCGGCGTGCGGGTCGACGGCAACGATTTTCTCGCCGTGCATGCGGTGACCCGCTGGGCCGCCGAGCGCGCGCGCGCGCGCGGCGGACCCACTCTGATCGAGCACGTGACCTATCGCGCAGCGGCGCACTCGACCAGTGACGATCCCTCGCGCTACCGGCCGAAGGAGGAATGGCAGTCCTGGCCGCTCGGCGACCCGATCACGCGGCTGAAGGAGCATCTGATCGGCCTAGGGGAGTGGTCCGAAGAGCGCCACGCGGCGCTCGAGAAGGAGCTCGAGGCCCACGTGACCGCCTGTTGGAAGGAAGCGGTCACCTACGGCACCCTCAGCGAGGGGCCGACGCTCGACCCGGTGAGCATGTTCGAGGACGTGTTCCACGACATGCCCGCGCACCTGAAGCGCCAGCGCGAGGAGCTGCGCCGCCTGCTCGCCGAGCAGCATGCCGCGGCCGCGGCCCAGGTCCCGGCCGCGGAGGGCTGAGCGATGGCGCAGATGAACATGGTGCAGGCGATCAACTCCGCGCTCGATGTCATGCTCGGGCGCGATCCGCGCGTGGTGGTGTTCGGCGAGGATGTCGGCTACTTCGGCGGCGTGTTCCGCTGCACCGACGGCCTGCAGCGCAAGTACGGCGAGCACCGGGTGCTCGACACGCCGATCGCCGAGGGCGGCATCGTCGCGGCGGCGATCGGTATGGGCGTCAACGGACTGCGCCCGGTGGCCGAGATCCAGTTCGCCGACTACATCTATCCGGCATTCGATCAGATCGTCAGTGAGCTCGCGCGGCTGCGCTACCGCACCGCCGGCGATTTCTCCGCGCCGGTCACCATCCGCACCCCGTGCGGCGGCGGCATCCGCGGCGGCCAGACGCACTCGCAGAGCCCAGAAGGGGTGTTCACGCACGTCTGCGGATTGAAGGTCGTCATGCCCTCCAATCCGTACGATGCCAAGGGCCTGCTGATCAGCGCCGTCGAGGACGAGGACCCGGTGGTGTTCTTCGAGCCGAAGCGCATCTACAACGGCCCGTTCGACGGCGACCCGCACAAGCCGGCGGTGCCCTGGAGCACGCATCCGAAGGGCGAGGTTCCCGAAGGCCACTACGCCATTCCCATCGGCAAGGCGGAAATCGTGCGCGCCGGCCAGGATGTGACACTGCTCACCTATGGCACGATGGTGCACGTCGCGGAGGCGGCCGTGCAGCTCACCGGCGTCGATGCGGAGATCATCGACGTGCGCACCATGGTGCCGCTCGATGTGGATACGCTGTGCACCTCGGTATGCCGGACGGGCCGCTGCGTCATCGTCCACGAGGCGACCCGCTTCAGCGGTTTCGGCGCGGAGCTCTCGGCGACCGTGCAGGAGGAGTGCTTCTGGCACCTCGAGGCGCCGATCCAGCGCGTGACCGGCTGGGATACGCCCTACCCGCATGCGTTCGAGTGGGATTATTTCCCCGGGCCTGCGCGCATCGCTGCGGCGCTGCGCGGTGTGATGGAGGCGCGATGAGCCGCTACGTCTTCAAGCTTCCGGACCTCGGCGAGGGCACCGTCTCGGCCGAGATCGTCGGCTGGCACGTCAAGCCGGGCGATGCGGTCGAGGAAGAGCAGGTGCTGGTCGAGGTCATGACCGAGAAGGCGGCGGTCGAGGTGCCTTCGCCCGTGAGCGGACGGGTGCTGTCCACCACCGGCGGGCCGGGCGACATGGTCGCCGTCGGCGCCGAGCTGATCGTGCTCGAGACCGCCGCTGCCGCAGGCGGTGAGGCGGCGAAGCCGGCTGCAACGGCGAAGCGGCCCGCCGCTGCGGCGGCCGCGCGGGGCAACGGTGCGGCCGCGGCGGCGCCGGCGGCTGGCGCCGCCGCAGCAGCGCGCGGACGGGTGATGACCTCGCCGGCCAACCGGCGCCGCGCTCACGAGGCGGGAATCGACCTCAAGCAGGTCCCAGGCAGCGGCCCCCAGGGGCGCATCCTGCGCGAGGATCTGGAGGCGTACGTGCGCGATGAGCAGGGCGGGCCTGCCCCGTCCGCCGCGCGTGCGGCGGCGCGGCAGGAGCCGGAGCGCGAGGAGATCAAGGTCATCGGCTTGCGCCGGCTGATCGCCCAGCGCATGAGCGAGAGCAAGCGCAACATTCCGCACTTCGCGTATGTCGAGGAAGTCGATGTGACCGAGCTCGAGGCGCTGCGCCGGCATCTGAACGGCCGGCTCGCCTCCGGAGAGCCGGCGCTGACCTATCTGCCGTTTCTGGTTCTGGCGCTGGTGCGGGTGCTCGAGGACTTCCCGCAGTGCAACGCCCACTATGACGCCGAGCGCGGCGTCATCATCCGCCACCGGGCAGTGCATGTGGGTGTGGCGACCCAGACGCCCGACGGCCTCAAGGTGCCGGTGGTGCGCAACGCCGAGCGGCGCTCGCTGCGGGAGATCGCCGCCGAGATGCGCCGCCTGACGGAGGCGGCACGGCAGAACAAGGCCACCCGCGAGGAGCTCGCCGGCTCGACCATCACGCTGACCAGTCTCGGTAAACTCGGCGGCATCGCCAGCACGCCGATCATCAACGCTCCCGAGGTGGCCATCATCGGGGTGAACCGCGCGGTCGAGCGGCCGGTGGTGTTCGAGGGGGCGGTGGCGATACGGCGCATGATGAATCTGTCCTCATCGTTCGATCACCGCTTCGTCGACGGTTACGACGCGGCCGCAATGATCCAGGCGATGAAGGAGCGCATCGAGCACCCGGCGATGATCTTCATGCGCGAGGGGCGCTGATCAGCGCGAGGTCCCGAGGATCTCGGAGCGCACCTCGTCGATCTCCCGCGCCCGCGAGGGGCGCGCCTTGGCGCCCGCGCAGCGCTCGGGCCGCGGGCAGCGCGAGCTGCGCGGACAGATGATGCGCGCAGGCCGCTCGAGCGCGGTATCGATCCAGGCGATGTTCAGCACGTTGGCAACCGCCTGCAGCGCGGATTTCGCCGCCTTCGGCGGGCGCGCCTCGCCGCCCTCGCGCACGCATTCCGCGAGAATCGACGCCGCGAGCGCGCCGCTCGATGCGCCATTGGCATCGAGCGCCGGGGCGAGATCCACCCCGACCGACAGCACGTGCGGATTGCCCGCCATGTCGCGCACCCGGCGCGAGTGGCAGCAGTAAAGCAGCGAGCGCTCCCCGTCGCGCAGCACCGAGATCTGCGAGCCGGTGTCGCGGTCCCCGCCGAGCATGCGGAACACCGCCCAGTTCGGGCACGGATCGCTCACCTGGGCGAGGTTGCCCCAGGGCAGCGGAATGCCGTTGCCGCGGTACACCGCGCGCAGGTACCCCGGCGGATACGCATCGAAGAAATGCCAGTAGGGATACGGTGACACCTTGGTCATGCGCCGCATGATCACCGCCGGGGTGAGCTCGAGCAACGCGCCGGACTCGACCCGATAGCGCTCGCGCGCCAGGAAGCGCCGGAACGGCACTCGGGGGGCGAGCAGCGCGCCGGCGAAGAAGCTGCACTCGAAGTCGCGCCACGCGTGCAGGACGTCCTCGGCGTTCATGCCGGCGGCCGAGGCGCCCTCGGGGCTGCCGCCCATCTCACCGCCCGTGGCGTGGGGGGATTTCAGGCCATCGCCGCCGTGCAGCACCTTGTGGGCGATGTGCGCCGCCAGATCAAACTTCAAACGCGCAGGGTCTGACTGCAGCGCGCGATTGGCGTAGATGAAGCGCGGCGGCTCGAAGAACGAGCGCACCATGCTGCGCACCTCGCGGTCCTTGTCGCGCGCGAGCACGGGCTTGCGCTCGAACCAGCGGATCTCCAAGCCGTGCCGCCGGGTGAGCTGCAGCAGATCCTCGACCCCGAGCGGAAAGCGCCGCTCGCCCACTTCCTCGGCGGCGCGCTCCAGGTCCGGAAAATCGTTGCGCGAGAACTCCTGGTGCGAGCGGATCAGCAGGTGCGCGAACTGCCGCCCGCTCGTGCCGGTCTGCTGCAGCAGCTCGGGGATGGCCGCCTGCAGCACCTCCTTGGCGAAAAGAAAGGCCGGCTCCAGGGGCACTTTGGCCGCGCCGCCGGCGGGCGCCGCGACCGCTCCGAGCTCGGCCCCGCCGGTCTCGTCCAGAAACCAGTTTGGATCGCGTTGGAACACCTGAGCGAGGAGCTCCAGCAGCTCGCTCGAGGGCACGCGCTTGCCGCTCTCGATCATGCTGAGGTACGACACCGAGGGGGCCCGCTCGGCATCGCGCTGGATGCAGCGCGAGGAGAGTTCCTCGAGCGTCAGCCCGTTGCGCTTGCGCAGCTCGCGCAGCTTGGCACCGAGAAAATGTCCTTTGCGCAGCAGTGGCGGCATGAGAGCACCTTGGCGTGGCGGGGACGCCCCGTGGTGTGAAATTAACAATGTGAAGTTTCCTTAGTCAAATTATTCATGTCGCCGGGCTTATGCTCGGCCCATGAACGCGAACACTGCGACCCTGAGCCCATCGGCCGCGCCGGCGGCCGCCCCCATGGCCACGCCCACGCTCGTCGTTGCGCCGACCGGCATCCCGCGCTCCGGGGAGGTGCTGACGGCGAGCGCCCTGGACCTGCTCGCGCGGCTGCACCGGCGGTTCAACCCGCGGCGGCTCGAGCTGCTCGCGGCGCGCGCGCGGCGCCAGCGGGAATTCGACTCCGGGATGCTGCCGGACTTCCTGCCGCAGACCGCCGAGGTGCGCCGCGGGAGCTGGCGCGTCGCGCCCGCGCCCGCCGACCTCATCGACCGGCGGGTCGAGATCACAGGTCCCGTGGACCGCAAGATGATCATCAACGCGCTGAACGCGCCGGTGTGCGCGTTCATGGCCGACTTCGAGGACTCCTGCAGCCCGATGTGGCGCAACCTGGTGCAGGGACAGATCAACCTCTCGGATGCCATCGACGGCACGATCAGCCATACCGATCCCTCGAGCGGCAAGATCTACCGTCTTGGGCAGCGTCGCGCGACATTGATCGTGCGGCCGCGCGGCTGGCACCTGCCGGAGAAGCACGTGCGCATCGACGGCGAGCCGGTTGCCGGAGCGCTCGTCGACTTCGCGCTGTATCTGGCGCGCAATCACGAGGAGCTCGCGCGCTCGGGCAGCGGCCCGTACTTCTACCTTCCGAAGCTCGAGAGCCACCTCGAGGCGCGCCTGTGGAGCGAGGTGTTCGCCGCCGCCGAGGATGCGCTCGGGATCAAACGCGGCACCATCCGGGTGACGGTGCTCATCGAGACCCTGCCGGCGGCGTTCGAGATGGACGAGATCCTCTTCGAGCTGCGCCCCTACATCACGGGTCTTAACTGCGGCCGCTGGGATTACATCTTCAGCTTCGTGAAGAAGCTGCGCAATCGCAGCGAGTTCGTGCTGCCGGACCGCTCGCAGGTGACCATGGAGCGGCACTTCCTCAAGTCCTACGTGGACCTGCTGATCCAGACCTGCCACAAGCGCGGCGCCCACGCGATGGGCGGCATGGCCGCGCAGATCCCGGTGCGCGACCCGCAGGCCAACGCGCTGGCGATGGAGCGGGTGCGCGCCGACAAACTGCGCGAGGCGCACGCCGGTCACGACGGCACCTGGATCGCGCATCCGGGGCTTGCGCCGGTGGCGCGCGCGGCGTTCGACGCCGTCATGAGCGGGCCGAACCAGCTGCACGTGCAGCGGGCCGAGGTCGCCGTGCGGCGCGAGGATCTGCTGCGTGTGCCCGGCGGCACCATCACCGAGGAAGGGATCCGCCACAACATCCGGGTGGGCGTGCAGTACCTGGAGGCCTGGCTGCGCGGCAGCGGCTGCGTGCCGCTTTACAACCTCATGGAGGATGCGGCCACCGCCGAGATCTGCCGCGCGCAGCTGTGGCAATGGCTGCATCACGGCGCCCACACCGCAGACGGCGCGCAGGTGACGCCCGAGCGCATCGACCGCCTGTTCGCCGAGGAGCTCGAGCGGATCCATCAGGAGGTCGGAACCGAACGGCTGCTCGGGGGTGTGTTTCCGAGCGCTGCGCGGCTCATGGAGAGGATGATCAAGCAGGACGGCTTCGATGAGTTTCTGACCCTGCCCGCCTATGAACTGATCGACTGAGCTCCGGAGACCCTCATCATGAAACCGACCGAACTGTTGCCGAGCGCGGACGATCTGCGCCGGATGTGGCAAGACTCTCCCCGCTGGCGCGGCATCGAGCGCGCCTACAGGGCCGAGGACATCGTGCGGCTGCGCGGCACGATCGCCGTCGAGCACTCCCTGGCGCGCCTGACCGCCGAGAAGCTCTGGCGCACGCTCAACGAGCGGCCCTTCGTCAACGCCCTCGGGGCCCTCACCGGCAATCAGGCCATGCAGCAGGTGAAGGCCGGCCTCGAGGCCATTTACCTCTCCGGCTGGCAGGTGGCGGCCGATGCGAACCTCGCCGGACAAATGTACCCGGACCAGTCGCTGTATCCGGCCGATTCGGTGCCGGCGGTGGTGCGCCGGATCAACTCCACGCTGCGGCGCGCCGATCAGATCCATCACGCCGAGGGAGACGACAGCGTCGATTGGCTCAAGCCCATCGTCGCCGACGCCGAGGCCGGTTTCGGCGGCGTGCTGAACGCCTTCGAGCTGATGAAGCAGCTGATCGAGGCGGGCGCGGCCGGCGTGCATTTCGAGGACCAGCTCTCCTCGGCGAAAAAGTGCGGCCACATGGGCGGCAAGGTGCTGGTGCCGACGCAGGAGGCGATCAACAAGCTGCTGGCCGCGCGCCTTGCGGCCGACGTCTGCAACGTCCCGACCGTGCTCATCGCACGCACCGACGCCGAGGCCTCGAGTCTGCTCACCGCGGACGTCGATGAGCGCGATCGGCCCTTCATCGATGCCGCGCGGGGGCGAACCGCGGAGGGCTTCTTTCACGTCCGCGCAGGGCTCGAGCAGGCGATTGCGCGCGCCTGCGCCTACGCGCCCTACGCCGACCTCTTGTGGTGCGAGACCGCCAAGCCCGATCTCGAGGAGGCGCGCCGCTTCGCCGAGGCCGTGCATCGGCGCTATCCGGGCAAGCTGCTCGCCTACAACTGCTCGCCGTCGTTCAACTGGCGGCGCAAGCTGGACGATGCGACCATCGAGCGCTTCCAGCGCGAGCTCGGTGCGATGGGCTATCGCTTCCAGTTCATCACGCTCGCCGGCTTCCACGCGCTGAACTTCTCGATGTTCGAGCTGGCGCGCGGCTACCGGCAGCGGCAGATGGCCGCTTACGTCGAGCTGCAGCAGGCGGAGTTCGCTGCCGAGCCGTACGGCTACAGCGCCACGCGCCATCAGCGGGAAGTCGGCGCCGGCTACTTCGATGAGCTGACGCAGGCGATCGCCGGCGGCACCTCCTCGCTCGCAGCGCTCGTCGGGAGCACGGAGGCGCAGCAGTTCGCCACGGCGTGAGCGAGGTGCCGATATACTCGCCGGATGACCGTTGAGCGGCTGTTCGCGACTCTGATCTACTCTCGCCGTGTGGCAGGGGCGGGCCGTCTCGGACCGCCCCTGCTGCGCGAGTGCCGCCAGCTGCGCTTCGACGATGCAGCCGGAAGGCGCTGGTCCGCGAAGAACTATCCGGGCGGGTATACCTCATACGGCTCGGTGTGCCGCATGCACCGGCTCTCGCCGACGTTCGCCGCGCTAGAGCAGGCCATCGATCCGCACGTCGCCGCCTTCGCGCGCGCGCTCGAGCTCGATCTGACCGGCCGGGCGCTCGCCATGACCGACTGCTGGGTCAACATCATGCCGCGCGGCACGGCGCACGGGCTGCACCTGCACCCGCTCGCCACGATCAGCGGGACGTTCTATCTCAAGACGCCGCGCGGCTGCGCGGCTCTGAAGCTCGAGGATCCGCGTCTCGAGCGCATGATGGCCGCCCCGCCGCGGCGGCCGGCGGCGAGCCGATCCAACCGGCCCTGGGTGGAGATTGCCGCCGCCGCCGGCAGGGTGGTGCTCTTTGAGAGCTGGCTGCGCCACGAGGTGCCAGGCAATCCGGCCGGCGAGCGCATCAGCATCAGTTTCAACTACGGCTGGTTCTGAGCGCATCGGGCGGGACCGGCGCCGCGCCGAGGTGAGGCCGACATGCGCGCTGCGGCCGGGGTCGGGATTGCCGGTGTGATCGAGTCAGACCGCGTCGACCGCGGTCACACTCGGCCCTCAGGTCCGTCAATGGTCGTGATGTCCATGCGGACCGTGCACGTGGCCGTGAGAGAGCTCCTCTTCGGTGGCCGCTCGAACCGCTTCGATACGCACGTCGAAATGCAGGCTCTTGCCCGCCAGCGGATGGTTGCCGTCGAGCGTCACCATGTCGCCGATGACTTTGGTCACGGTGACCGCGCGCGTGCCGCCGGCGGTCTGTGCGTGCAGACGCATGCCGGTCTTGATGTCCTTGATCCCGCTCAGCGCCCGGCGCGGGACGCTCTGCACCAGCTCTTTGTCGTACTCACCGTAGCCCTCGGCCGGCAATACCGTCACGGTCAGAGCATCACCGGCGTTCTTGCCCGTCAGTTCCTTCTCCAGTCCGGCAATGATGTTGCCGTGGCCGTGCAGGTAGGCCAGCGGCTCCGCGGGCTCGGACTGGTCGATGACCACGCCGGTGTCGTCCGTGAGGGTGTAGTGGATGGTGACGACTGAATCTGTGCCAATGGTCATCAAGGAAGCTCCAGGAATGCAGAAGGAAGGCCGCGCTGCAGGGGTCCTGCGCAGAGGTGGCGGCATTCTATCGCGCGGCTGAGACGTGCGTCACGCGGCGCAGCCTGGGCTCTCCCGAAAGGAATACCCGCGATGCTCTCGCCGAGGTTACGCCGGGCACCCCCGCGATGGACATGTCGCGGACTCCGCCGATACCTAGACTTGTGCGCGTTGGTTGACCCAAAGGAAGAGCATCATGACCCTCGCCGTTTCCCAGTTGATCCTCACCGCCGTGCTGCTGATCGGCTTCTCCGTCGATTCCATCACCTCGCGCCGCAGCTGAGCCACCCCCGCCCCCGCGCGCAGGCGCGGGCAGAGCGTCACTGCGGGACCACGCTCTTGACGATCGAGGCATCGAGCGCCTCGTAGTCGGCATAGGCGATCGTCTCGTAGAGCTCCTGGCGAGTCTGCATCTCGCCGATGAGATCTTTCGGGCCGCCCTCGCGCGCGATCGTGGCGTAGAGCCGCTCGTGCGCCTTGGCGGCGATGCGCAGTGCGCTCACCGGCCAGATCACCATCCGAAACCCCAGCGCCTGGAACTCCTCGGCCGTGAAGTAGGGCGTGCGGCCGAATTCCGTCATGTTGGCGAGCAGCGGCGCACCGAGGCGACGTGCGAACTCGCGGAACATCTCGGCGCTGGTCAGCGCCTCGGGGAAGATCGCGTCGGCGCCGGCATCCAGATAGCGCTGCGCGCGCGCCACGGCCCCGTCGAGTCCCTCGCTGGCCGCCGCGTCCGTGCGCGCAATGACGTACAGGTGACGCCGCGCGCGGACTGCGGCCGCGATTTTCGCCGCCATGTCCTGTGCCGGGATGAGCTTCTTGTCATTCAGGTGCCCGCATTTCTTGGGCAGCACCTGATCCTCGATGTGCACCGCCGCGGCGCCCGCGTCCTCGAACGCGCGCACCATGTGCATCACGTTCAGCGCCTCGCCGTAGCCGGTGTCGCCGTCGACGAGCACGGGAAGTCCCGCGGCGCGGCTCACCTGGCGGATGAACACACAGACGTCTTCCACGGTGAGGATGCCGAGGTCGGGAAGCCCCATCGAGGCGCTCATCGCCGCACCGGAGAGGTACAGCGCCTCGAAGCCGGCGCGCCGGGCCTGCAGCGCCGCGAGGCCGTTGTAGGCGCCCGGAATGCGCAGGATCGGCCCGCGCTGCACCAGCGCCGCGAAGCGCTTGCCGGCGGGCACGGCAGGCACGTCGGCGCCAATCAGATAAGTGCTCAACGGCTTGCCCCTCAGATGACGAACAGGTCGAGGTACTCGTTCACGGGCGTGCGCTCGAGGCGCGCCTGATCGAGCGAGAGCTCCGCGATCGCACGCTGCTGCTTCTCGGGGAAGCGCCGCGCGAGATTGCGGCGGAATTTCTCTATCAGCAGCGGAATCCCCTCCGCGCGGCGGCGCTTGTGCCCGATCGGGTACTCGACCACCACTTCCGGCAGCTCCCGGCCGTCCTTCAGGCGCACGGTCACGGCGTTGGCGATCGAGCGCTTCTGCGGATCGTGGTAGTCGCGGGTGAACTGCGGGTCCTCCACGCAGCGGATGCGCGCGCGCAGCGCGTCGATGCGCGGATCGGACGCCACGCCGTCCTCGTAATCCGCCGCAGTGAGGCGGCCGAAGAGGAGCGGCACGGCCATCATGTACTGGATGCAGTGGTCGCGGTCGGCGGGGTTGGCGAGCGGACCGCTCTTGTCGATGATGCGCACGCACGCCTCGTGCGTGCGCACGGCGACGTGCTCGATCGCCTCGGCGCCCACGCCGAGCTCGCCGAGCTCGCGGTGGATCTGCATCGCCGCCTCCACCGCGGTCTGCGCGTGGAACTCGGCCGGATAGGAGACCTTGAACAGCACGTTCTCCATCACGTACGAGCCGTAGCCGCTCTGGAACTTAAACGCCTGCCCCTTGAACAGTACGTCGTAGAACCCCCAGGTCTTGGCGGTGAGGGCCGTCGGGTAGCCCATCTCTCCGGTCCGCGCCATCAGCGCGAGGCGCACCGCGCGGCTGGTGGCATCGCCCGCGGCCCAGCTCTTGCGCGAGCCGGTGTTGGGCGCGTGCCGATAGGTGCGCAGGCTCTGCCCATCGATCCAGGCGAGCGAGACGGCGTTGATGATTTCCTCGCGCGTGAGGCCGAGCAGCCTGCCGACCACGGCGGTCGTGGCCACCTTCACCAGCACCACGTGGTCGAGCCCGACGCGGTTGAAACTGTTCTCGAGCGCAATGACGCCCTGGATCTCGTGCGCGCGGATCATCGCGCTGAGGACCTCGCGCAGGGTGAGCGGCGCGCGGCCGCCCGCGAGCGCCTGGCGCGAGAGCCAGTCGGCCGTGGCGAGAATGCCGCCGAGGTTGTCCGACGGATGGCCCCATTCGGCAGCGAGCCAGGTGTCATTGAAATCCAGCCAGCGGATCATCGCGCCGATGTTGAACGCCGCCTGCACCGGGTCGAGCTGGAACTGCGTGCCCGGCACGCGCGCGCCGTGCGGCACCCAGGTGCCGGGCACGATCGGGCCGAGCAGCTTCGTGCAGGCCGGGTACTCGAGCGCCTCGAGCCCGCAGCCGAGCGTATCGAGCAGGCAGTAGTGCGCGGTGTGGTAGGCGAGCTCGCCGCCGGGCTCGCCGCCGAGCACGTAGTCGGCGATGTCGGTGAGAGCCCGATCGGGCGCGGGTCGGGTGGATTCGTGACGAGTGGACATGGGTCGGATCAGTCCTGCAATGCTCAGGTGCGCTGCTCGATGGGCAGGAAGGGGCGTGGTTCCGGGCCGATGTAATTGGCGGCCGGACGGATGATCTTGCCGTCGGCGCGCTGCTCGAGCACGTGCGCGGCCCAGCCGGCAGTGCGCGCGATGACGAACAGCGGAGTGAACATGCCGGTGGGCACGCCCATCAGGTGATAGGAGACCGCCGAGAACCAGTCGAGGTTGGGGAACATGCGCTTCTCGCGCTTCATCACCGACTCGATCCGATCGGCGATCGCCCACATCTTGAGGTCGCCGGTCTCTTCGGCGAGCGCTCGGGCGAGGCGCTTGATCACCTCGTGGCGCGGATCGGCCACGGTATAGACCGGATGGCCGAAGCCGATAATCACTTCCTTGTTCGCGAGCCGCGCGCGGATGTCGGCCTCGGCGCTGTCGGGATCGTCATATCGCTGCTGGATCTCGCACGCCACCTCATTCGCCCCGCCGTGCTTCGGTCCGCGCAGCGCGCCGATCGCCCCCGCGATGCACGAGTACAGGTCCGATCCGGTGCCGGCGATCACCCGCGAGGTGAAGGTCGAGGCGTTGAACTCGTGCTCGGCGTAAAGAATGAGCGAGGTGT
>JAKCEJ010000030.1 GCA_021838065.1 Pseudomonadota bacterium | reverse complement strand
GCGCCGGTGCTGCCTTCGCTGGCACGGCGCGCCAAGTTGTTCGCCGCGGTCATTCCGCTCGCTCTGCTGGCGGTGCCGATCGGGGTGCTCGCCTGGCTGTACCCAGCCGAGGCTGTTGCAGCAGCGCTGGGTGTCGCCGCGAGCGCATCCTCGAGCGCCTGCATTCAGCTGTGGTATGAAAAGCCCATGCCGCGCAGCGCATTTCGGCGGCGCGCCCAAGGCGCGTGGCTGCCGACCCTCGGAGCCGTGCTCGTATCGCTCGGGTGGGGCGCCGTGGCGGCCATCGCTTCGCAAGCGACGCCGCTCACCCTCCTGATCGCCCTGGCGGTCGCCCTGGTGCCGGGGATGCTGCTTCTGTTGCTATGGTTCGGCAGGAGCCGCGAAGCGCGGCCTCTCTACAGCCGCCAGCTCATCGGTGAGTCGCTGTGGCCGCGCTGAGGCTGTGCGCGGCGGCCGGTCCCGAGTTGCGCGGGCGAGGGGGCTCGGGCGGGCCTTGCGCCTGCTGCTCGGCGGAGATTGGCATAGAAGACCAGGATATCGCGCATGCGGCCTTGGATGCGGCCGCCGTGGAGCGATTCCTCAAACAGATCAACGAGGGGCGAGTCGGATCGTTGGGTCGACGTCGCGTCAGCCGATCCGTCGCATTGGCTGACTTGCGGAGTGTCTAATGAAAATCTGCAGATCGTTCGTTGTAGTGGTATGTGCACTGACGGGACTGTGCTTGGGGGCTGGCGCGCGGGCGGCGCCGGTGCCGGCGCCGCCCGCCGGACTCACCGTGTACGTGCATCAGGCGATGGCCCTGTGGAAGGTGCCTGGGCTTGCCGTCGGCATCGTTCACGACGGCAAGGTGATCGTGGCGCGCGGTTACGGTGTTCGAGAGCTCGGCAAGAGGGGGCGCGTCGATGCCGATACGCTCTTCACCATCGGCTCGAACACCAAGGCTTTCACGGCCGCGGCGCTCGGTCTGCTGGTTGCCGAGGGCAAGCTGCGATGGGACGACCGGATCATCAAATACGTGCCGGAGTTTCGTCTTGCGAGCGCCTATGTGACGCAAGAGGCGACCCTGCGTGATCTGCTCTCGCACCGGAGCGGCTACTGCGATCCGAGCAGCATGTGGTACATGGCCGATGACACGACGCAGAGCATCATCGAGAGGCTGCGCTATCAGAAGCCCCGCTACGGCTTTCGGGCCCATTTCTGCTACAACAACACGATGTACCTGGTGGCGGCGCAAGTCATCCCGCGGCTCAGCGGGATGACTTGGGGCCGCTATGTCACGGAGCATCTGTTGATGCCATTGCAGATGACGCACACCGTCACGAGCGATGCTGCTCTCAAGAGCGCCTCGGACGTGGCGGCGCCGCATGCTGAGGTGGGCGGCAAGGTCCGCGTGATCCGGCGCTACTGGACGCACAACATGAAGGTGTTTGCCCCGGTCGGCGCCATCAATTCGAGCGTTGCGGATTTGAATCGCTGGCTCATCATGCTGCTCGCCGCAGGCAGCTACGACGGTCGGACCATCGTGCCGGCGGCGGTTCTGCGCGCAATGGAGACACCGCAGGAGCCCATCCAGAGGGATTCGGACGTCGGCCAGTTGCTGCGGGCCCTCACGCCGAAGGGGCGGTTCTTCTCGTATGGGCTCGGGTTCATTCTTGAGGATTACGACGGCCACAAGCTCATCTGGCATGCGGGCAATATCGATGGCATGTCCGCGGCGCTGGCATTGCTTCCGGCAGAGCATGTGGGCGTCGTGGTGCTGTCCAACATGAACGATAATTGGGCGCCGGAAGGGGTTATGTTCCATGTGCTGCAGTCGTATCTGGGAATTGCGCACGAGGATGTGAGCCGCAGGATGTACGTCCTCACGCAGAAGGAAAGAACGAAAGCAAAGACTGAGGCGCGCAAACTTGCGGCCACACGCGTGCCGGGCGCGAAACCGCCGCTGCCGCTCGCGGCGTATGTCGGGACGTATTCCGACAGGTTCTACGGAACGGCGCGGGTATCCGAGAGCGACGGTCATCTGGTGCTGAAGATGGGAGATCCGATGTTTACCGGTGACCTGCAGGCCTGGCACAACGAGACCTTCCGTGTCCGATGGCGGTACCGCTTCTACGGCAAGGCATACGTGACCTTCGGTGTGGGTGCGCGCGGCGAGCCGAGCGAGCTGCGATTCGCGCAGATACGCAACCATTACGAGCGGGTGGCGAGGCGCGGCGGCGCGCCCCGCTGAACTGTCCGCGTCGCAGTTGGCAGACGGGCCGGCTGTGCGGGCCGGGAAGTCAATTGCGCAAGGTTCTGCAGCCCCCCCGGGGGGGCGCCCTGGAGGAGTGGGGCCGCAGAGCGGCCCTTCGCAACCGGTGCTGCTGTCCCCGCAGGTGCTTGCGGCGGCAGGATAAACTGCCCGTGTCCGGGCCGTTTGGAGTACAGTCGGAGCGGTTCGCGGATTTCGGCCCCTCCGCGCGTGCGAGCCGCCGCTCGTGACCTGAGTGAGCACCCTCCTCAATTCCGGGGCCCGTGCAGCGATGACGGAGAGCCCATGCCGCGGACGAATTACCATCAGGCGAAGCGACAGAAAGAACTGGCAAGGAAGGCGCGCCAGCATGAGAAGCAGCAGCGCCGGGAAGCGAAGCCTGCTCCAGTCGAGCAGAGCGCGACGGATCATCCGGATGGGCTCGCAGGGGTAAGGCCAACGGCCCCCGACAGCGCACCATGAAATTCTCCCCCAGCCAGGGCACTGCTGTCGTCAACGACCGCTCGATTCTGCTGCGTCGCGATCGGGCAGCCGCTCCGGCGCTGCGCGCGGTGTTCCCGTCGCTGGCGCAACTGCGGATCGAGCTTCGGTTTGACGGGTCGAGCGGGATTCTGCCGGTGCCGCAGACGCACGTCCTGCATCCTCCGGCGCGGGCGTTCTTTGTGTTCCCCTGTCCCTACGCGGATTGCGACGGGCAGTTCGACCTGGCCTCAGCCGTCAGCGCAGCCTTAGGGGCGCCTTCGCTTTGCACTGATGGGCTGTTGGAATGTGCGGGGCAGAGGGCGGGCGGTCGCGCCTCCAGGCGGCCCTGTCGGCTGAACCTGCATTACTCGATCACGGCAACGCGAGCGCCGGCGTGATCATTGACGCTGCTTGCGCCGCTCGGAACGGGCTGCCGGAGAGTTCGGCGCAGGTCGCGTAAAGTCGACGACGAAATGATCCCCGTCGAATTCCACGACTGCGCCAAGGAGGTCGGGACGTACGTGGTAGCCGGGCCTCTTGGTGCGGCCCGTTTCCAGTGCCGCTGATTTCACGATCATGCGAACAGGCAGGTGGTTATCGTGAGCCTCAGTGAGGTGCCGGCCAAGACTTCCGAGTTCCTCGGATTTCGCTTGCACGAGCGAGAGCTTGGCTTCGTAGCGCAGCACGCCCTGCGCGGGATGGCAGAAATGCGCCGGCAGGCAATTCAGGACCATGGCCCCGTCGTGCGCCATGGCCGAGAGGCTGCTCTGGCGATTACGCGGCTTGGCGCCATAGCGCCCGAATGCGTCGAACAGGGTGAGATTCATAGGCCTCCCGGGAATGCGTGGCCGGACGTGCTTCCGGGTCTCGCGACGATCTGTCGCCGGTCGGCATGAAGTCCGTGAACCGAGAGTGCGCCTTCCGCCAGGCGATCTCAAGGCAGCGGGGGCCGTATTTCTGAGGGAAATGCGAAAGTCAGGCACCCCTGCTTGAACTCGTGTATTGTGCCCGGCGGCTCGTATCTTTTCGGCTTGACTGTCTCGGCCCGAAGCGCCGCCCGGCGCGACTCCGGCCTTGTCTGCCACCCTCGTAAAGCTTCCGAACCAAGGGGCGGTTTTAATTGCCCCTCCAATCCTTTCTATCGTGAGTATTCTCTAGTGACTAAGCTATATGTTGGAAATCTCCCCTTCACGGCGACCGAAGAGGCTGTCCATGCGCTGTTCTCCAAGCATGGGACGGTCGAGAAGGTCTCTCTGATCTCCGATCGTGATACGGGCCGTCCGCGCGGATTCGGCTTCGTGGAGATGTCGAGTGCCGACGCGTCGCGCGCCATGCAGGCGTTGAACGGCACTGAGTTCGAGGGGAGAGCCCTCAAGGTGAACGAGGCCCAGGAGCGCGAGCGCTCCGGCGGCGGTGGCCATCGCGGTGGTGGCTCACGCCGCTACTGACGAGCCCTCTTGCATCTTTGCCGCCCCTGGCTGCACCAGCCAGGGGCGGTAACTCTATTGATCTCGGACGATAGCGCCGTCAGCGCTTGGCGCAATGGCGCGTGCGGCCCTGTCGGGCCGTCGGAAACGCCCGAGACTGAATCGCGCGGGCGCATCACCACGCCCGGCCGGCCGCCTTGCGCGGTCCGAATAAGCCCCCGACGATTCTCGCTCCCCGGATACGAGTCAATGCTGCCGAGCAGGTCGCCTGCGGAGACGGCCTGAGCCGGCGGCACGTCCGGTCGAGGCTATTGCGGGTGAGCCTCTGAAGACTCGGCCCTGGCCTTTTCCGCAGCCGAAATCACAGCGTTCGCCTCAGCCATGGCGTCATGAAGAGCCTCATCGACGCACGAGCCGGCTGGTAAATCCGTCTCGTTTGCAAACGGGTGCTCACGCTGCAGCTGCTCGCAGACTTCCTTTGCGGTGTTCCTGATGCGCTGTCGCAGCTCCGCCGCACCGCTTTCGGTGGTCAGATCCAAGTCGGCGTAACTGACTCCGCGCGACAGCTGAATTGTTTCGACGTGACGCCAAGTGGCGCCGTGATTTGATGGTGCCACCGTCTTGAAGGCGGTGATCTCGACTTCCTGAAGCGGACCTTCGGTTTGTGCCAGAGCGATCGCGCTTGAGAACGCGAGCGCGATCGCCGCGAGGGATACCTGGGTGAATCGGGAAACGGCAGTCATGACAGTTCCTCCTTCCGACCTTGCGGAACACACGCGACACTAGCGCGCGCGAAGGCGGAGCAAATAGGTACTTCTCGCACGGGGGCGCCGGCCGACTCAGCCCGCAGGCATGATCGACTCGTTCAGCATCCGCCGAGCCGGACCCTGTCCAGCGCACAAGTGGCGAGCGCTTGGCGCAATGCCAACGTGAAAGTCACGGCCCGCCGCCAGGCCGCATTGCCGCGCCCGCTGAACTTGGCGCTCTTGGCCGGTCCGTTCGCGCCGATGCGCTGGCTCGCCCTGCGCGTCCTGCCGCCCTCGCAGTGGGAGAACTGGTGTGCGCTGGGTGCGGTGCTGACGCTCCTTGGGCTGTCGTTCACGGGTCGGGGCGCGCTTTTATCTCGGGCGCAACTGGAGCTCTGTGGCGGCCGTCAAGGTCGATCATGAGCGGGTCACCGGCGGGCCGTACCGATGGGTCAGGCATCCGATCTATTCGGGCTTGCTGCTCTCATCGGAACCGCGCTCGCGAACGGGCAGTGGCGGGGGGCCTCGCCGCGGTGCTGGCGCTCGCCGCCTTCGCGCAGCGGATCGTCATCGATGAGCGATTCATGCGCCAGCAGTTCGGGCCTGCCTACGACGCACACGCGCAGCGGGTGCGGCGACTCATACCGGGAGTCATCTGATCAGTCGTGCACGGCTGACCGGCTGCTGGGGAGGACTTTGCCCGATCGGTTGAAACCACGATGGCTGTCTGCGGCCAATGGTAACGAACGTCGCGTCCCCGGAAGAGGCCGCCAACAGCCGACGATCGCCGCTCCGCCGGCATCAGCAGGCGCTGCGCATCGCGCGGATGAATCACGGTACAAACTCATCGCTGGACATTGAGAGGAAACTGACAGGTCGCGGTCCGGCTCGCGCTTTCAATCAGATCGCGCCGATTCATCATCCGGATGAGTCACGCGGCGGTCGCCGGATCTCATGCCGCCTGGCGGGTGGGCATGATCATCCGGCCCACCGATGCTTGGTGAGGCGATGGTGGTAGGCTGGTGATCCTCGCGAGGCGCAGACCAAAGCTGGTGCATAAACTCATCCTCCACGCGGCGCTCGCCGGCGGATTGGCCGCAACACTGCTGTGCGGCTGTGACGCGATGCCCCGAGGCGTCGCAAGCGCCGCGCCGGCACAGGTCCGTCACCTCCCGGCGCGAGCAGAAATGCCGGCGGATGCTCTCGGCATCGGTGTGCTGATCGCCGGGTGGCATACGGGGCTGATCCTGCCGGTGAGCGAGCTCGGTCCGCTGCGGTCCGTGCTGCCGCTGTATCCGGGCGAGCGGTATCTGAGCTTCGGTTGGGGCAACCGGCGTTTCTACATGTCGTCCGATCCGTCCGTCTCCGACGCTCTCGCCGCACTGTTGCGCTCACCGAGCGCAGTGCTCGTCGAGGGCGCACCCACGGTGAGGGATCTGTTGCCGGCGGCGGCTACGTACCGATGGCTTTGCGCCGATCGCAATGAGGCTCTGAGGATCGATATCTATCTGCTGGACTCGCTGCGTGAGCACGGTGGCAGGCCAATCGTCCTCGGCGCTGGGCCGACTCCAGAGAGCGAGTTCCTCGCATCGGGCGAGCGCTACGATGCCTTCAACACCTGCAATACCTGGACGGCTGCGGCACTGGAGCGGGCGGGCTTGCCCGTACGCGCCGGCGGCGTGATCTTCGCCAGTCAGCTTAAAGACCGTGTCGGGAATTTGCCCGAATGTCGGCGCCGCGCGGGCGGTCAGGTTTCGTTCGCGCTGTTCGGTCCTGCCTCACGGGACTGGCTTGCCGGTGAGCGCAATAATGGGAAGCGAGGGGCTTGGCTTCGAGCTCCCGCGGGCCGGGTCCATTTGACTCGTGAGGTGCGGTTTCCCCGTGCTTTTTCGAAGCGCAGGATCGATGCGCAGGAGAGCAACTAGGCGGTGCGCCCCAGCGCCTACGGCCATTGCCCACGGGAGGCAGGTTGCGAGAGCAGGTGAGGTCGAGGAAAGGGCCCAATCCGGGGGGCGAGCCGATGCAAGAACCCCCGGCTTTGCGCCGGGGGGTTGTTAGCTCGAGCCGACTCCGATCGCGGCTCAGAGCGGTTGACGCAGCCGCGCGGGACGGAAGCCAATGCGGCACGAGCGCGCAGCGACCTTGACCGGCTCGAGGCGCAGCCCCGGGAGATGGTTCTTGGCCAGCAGGGCGTTGAAGCCGGTGAGCTGATGCGTCTGCATCGCCTTCCAGGCGGCCACGGTGCGATCGTAGTTGCGGCAGTCGCTGACCCAGGTGGCGATCTGGGTGGGCGTGGGCGCCATGTCGTAACCCACCTGCATCATGCTGACCAGCGTGTTGTCATTGTCGTTCAGCGCGAGGAACGACCGCAGCGCGTTGGGCTTCTGAGCGCGATGGCTCATGATGAAGGCCAGGAACCCGACCGGCGGCTTCCCGCCGCCGATCTTCTTCAGGCTGGCCTTGAGCGTCTTGGCTTGCGCCGCGACATCCTTAGGCAGCTTGCGGTGCATCAGGGTCGCGAGCTCGGCCGTGACGACGCTCACTTCCTGATGGCCTTCATAGCTCTGCTGCATGCCGTGATACGCCAGCATCGTCAGCCGGCTCTGGGCTCGCAGGGCGGCCATGACCTGGGGGCTCTGGCCGACGCGCGGGTCGTTCATGACCGTGACGTGGCGGGTGTAGACGTGCCCGTCCGCGGTGAGCTTGACCGTATAAACGCCTGGAATCACCTGTGGCCCGTGCGGGCCCGGAGTGACAGTGCCCGCCACCGTGTTCATCTGGTTTTCCAGGTCGTGCTGGAAGGCAGGCGGGGGGCCATAGTGGAGGTTCCAGTTGACGCGGTTCAAGCCGATTCGGGTGCTCAAGGCGCGCGACTCGGGCGAGGCCAGCCAATAGCGGGGGTACGCCTGGCCCTTGATCGGCGGCGGCAGCTTGCTCGTGAGGGTCCGCACCAATCTGCCGTGGGAGTCGAAGACCCGGAGCGTGACCGGCCCATCGGACGCCTGGCGGAGGTAATAGTCTACGATCACGCCATACGGCGGATTGGGCGCATGCGGCACCTCGACGGAGAAGGGCTGGTCCCAGTTGCTGTTCATGCGGGCACGAATGGCCTCCTCCGGCTTGAACAGATACACCGGGGAGGAGGCGATCGCCTGCGCGTGGGCGGCGATCTGCCGCAGCGGCGTGATGTCATCCAGTACCCAGAAGCCGCGGCCGTAGGTGCAGATGACCAGGTCATTCATGTGGTAAGCGGTGTGAACGACCATGTCGCGGATGGACGTGCTCGGCAGGTTCTGGCGCAGTGACTGCCAGTGACCGCCATTGTCGAAACTGACGTAGACGGTCGTCTCTGTGCCCGCGAACAACAGCCCAGGCTGCTTCGGATCGGCGCGCAGCACGTTCACCCAGCTGCCGGTGCGCTGGTTGCGCGGCAGGCCGTCGACGATGCTGGTCCAGGTCTTGCCGCCATCGGTGGTGCGCCAGACCTGCGGCACGTTGGCGTCCTCATTGGTCGGCGCGATGCTCATGAAGCCGTGCTTGACGAGCATGCGGCCCGTGACATAGGCGGTACCGACCTTGTCGCCGGCCTCGATGGTGAGGAATTTGGTGTGGGGCGGCGCGCCGGTGATGTTGCTGATGTTCGCCCAATGCTTGCCGCCGTCCACCGTCCTGTAGATCTGGTTGGTGCTGCTCACCGTCCAGATCACGCCCCGCGTCACCTTGGAGATCGAGAAGCTGTTGATGACGGGGCCGCCGGGGCCGAACGGGTTGCGTGGTGGCGGCGTCTTGCCCTTGATCTTCTTCTTTGGCGGCA
This sequence comes from Pseudomonadota bacterium, assembly GCA_021838065.1. GTDB lineage: Bacteria > Pseudomonadota > Gammaproteobacteria > Steroidobacterales > Steroidobacteraceae > 13-2-20CM-66-19. The sequence goes on along the minus strand of JAKCEJ010000030.1, from coordinate 7,034 downwards.
GCGGCGTGCCGCAGGGGACCTGGGGCGCGTCCTTGGGGGTGGTGAGGTCGGGGCTGACGATCTTCCAGGAATGGCCGCCGTTGCGCGAGATCATCAGGCACTGATAGGCGGCGTACAGGGCCCTGGGATCGAACTGGGTGTCGAAGGCCTTCGGGGAATCGCGGTTCTCACGGTATTTGTGGGCATTGAGGCCGAAGTTGGGAGCGACGTTCTCCCACTGGCCGGTCCGCATGTTGATCTTGATCATGCCGCTGCCGCCGCCGCCCGGGCCGTAGCCGACGCCGTAGAGGATGTTGGGGTGCAGGGGATCGGGCGTAATGACGCCGAATTCCGACGAGGGCACCGGGCTCCAGTCGGTGATGTCCACCTGGCCCCAGTCGCTGCGGCTCCTGATCATCACCGCGCCGGTATCCTGCTGCGAACCCACGATCCAGTAGGGATACTGGGCGGTGGTGGCGACGTGGTAGATCTGGGCGATTGGCTCGGTGTACCACAGGCTCCAGGTGCGGCCGCCATCCAGGGTGACGCTCGCCCCCTGATCGACGCCGACGAACATGCGCTTGCCGTTATGGGGATCGATCCAGAGATTGTGGTAATCCTCGCCACCGGGCGCGCCCTTGAAGGCGTGGAAGGTCACGCCGCCGTCGGTCGAGCGGTACATGCCAGTGCTGAGGGTGTAGACGATGTCCGGGTTCTGCGGGTCCACGTAGACGCCGGCGAAATAGGAGCCGCGGCCGCTTTGGATGCGGGTGTCCTTGCCGGCCATGTGCCGCCAGGTGGCGCCTGCGTCGTCGGAGCGGAACAGGCCCGAGCCTTTTTCGACGTCGCTGCCAATGATGTACAGGCGGCGGCCGTGGGTGTGCTCGGCAATGGCCACGGCGACGCGGCCCTTGAGGGGCGGAATCTTGATCTGGTGCCAGGTCAGGCCTTCGTCAGTGGACTTGAAAACCAGCGGCGGTTTGGGCTTGTGCTTGGGTTTCGGACCAAACGGATAGACGATCGTGCCTTGTGTGTCGGCCAGCATGATGCGCGGATCGTCATCGTCGTAAGTGATCTGGCGGGTCCCGTCGTAGCCGGCGGGCTTGAGCACGTTGGTCCAGGTTTCCCCGCCGTTGGTGGAACGGTAGACACCGCCGCCGTGATGGGTGGCGTCGCCGAGGGCGGAGACGATCACCAGGTTGGGATTGGTCGGATCGACCAGGATGCGGTCGATCTTCACGGTGTCATCAAGGCCGATGTGGTGCCAGGTCGTGCCGGCATCGGTGGATTTCCACATGCCATCGCCGAGGGTGCCGGTGGTGCCGATGGTGATCGGATCGCCGGTGCCGGCATAAACGATATTTGGATCGGATGGTGCGACGGTGATGGCGCCGATGCTGTCCACATTCTTGACCTGGTCGAAGATGGGGAACCAGGTGACGCCAGCGCTGGTGGTCTTCCAGATGCCTCCCTGGGGCGCGCCGAAGTAGAACACACCCGGCTGGCCGATGACGCCGGTGACGGCGGCAATGCGGCCGCCGTGAAAAGGCCCGACGTTACGCCACTTGAGGCCGGCATACAGATCGGGGTTGACCTGAGGGGCGCTGTTGGTTTGGGCCCCCGCGCTCGAGGCCAATGCGAGCATGCCGGCGAACGCCAGTCCCCAGATTGCAGCGCGTGAGATTCGCATCGGCGAAGCGCCGTGCATGGACGAACGGTGATCGCTGTTCATGGTATTCTCGGTGCCCTCTTGTCATTAGTTCTATGGGCCCCGGAGGGTCCATTGACTCGCAGCCCAACCATGATCGTGCGTCACACCGTCATACTGACGGCATTCGCATGACCCAGTCCGAAGCGGGCTTGATGGGCAGTTCGCGCGTCCTCGCGAGCGCCTCGTGGGGCTTAACGGCCCTCCCGGACCGCGCGCCCCGGCCTTGCAGTCGCTCCACGCGCGGCACGTCCCGTCCCCCGACGGTAGGAGTGTTGCGGCTCACAGCGATTCTAGGGATGTTTGCGAACCGGCGCAACGCCACGCCGGTGGTGATTGCGGCACTCATGTCATCGCAGGTTGAGAACGTCAGCCGGTCGACGGATTCCGTCGGTTCGTCGCGCGCGCCGGGTTGGGCCCGAACAAGTTGACCGACGCGCTTGGCAAGGACGGCTCGTATCAGAGCGGTCTGGCGATCGGTCGGAGCCGATCGGTTGGCTCTCAGCCAGAAGGTCCGCTGGCCCCGATCTCGCTCGATGTGAAACGCGTCCTGGCCGGAGATCGGCATGTCGCCCAGCTTGCCCTAAGTGTGATGGTGTTCTTCCGGATGCTGGCTGGTCTGGGGACGTTCAGTGGTGTCATTCTCGCCGGTACATAAAGAAGGGCGTGGTTGGCGACCAGTTCCTCTATGAGTCCCTCCGATTGACCGTGTTCGCCTCCGAGCGACCCGCTGTCGTTAAACCAGTGACCCGAGTCGAGCCGACGGAAGGTTTTCTTGCCATTCCTCGGAACATGGCGCCGGCGTCGGACAATCCTATTGAATATATGCGTAAGCGTTTCAGCGTCTGCATGGTGGTGGCCTGGCTGCCATCGCGGCGGAGGACTGGCGGTTACGCGGTGCCTTGACCGCGGACGTGTGTCCACAAGAATGGCCTGAGCCGAGCAGGAAGCGAGTCTTCAGTGATCACGGCTTTGACTCGCCCGGAATGGCGGACAGCGAACGAGGCATTAACGCCTCCCGAGCGAATGGCCCGGGAGAACGGCTTTGTCAATTCCATGGTGCTCAAACAGCGCCGCCAAAACCGCGAAACAGGCCGTTCAGCGTCATTGGATGGGGCGTCGCGGCAGCCTGCGCCTCACCGGAGCAACGGCCGCAAACGCCAGGGGCAACAGCAGCAATCCAACTTTTGTTCCGTGTATGGGTCGCATCATCATCTTCTTACTGAAAGCCCGCCAGCGCCAGTGCGGTCGTGGCTTCCGGGTTCTGCATGAAGGTCTGCCAGACGAACCCCGAGCGCTGATTGTCCGCCATCAACATCGTGATGCCGACGTCGATTCCGACCACATCGGTGTCATACCATCCGCTCAGCGGATTGAAGGCGTCGACGTAACCATAGCGCTGCCACGTGGCCGGATAATAGCCGCGGATATAGCGCAGCACCGCGAGGGTGTCGGTGGATAGGAAAGGGAGCGAGCCTCCGCACGCGCAGGGCACCACCGTGCCGTTGATCGGCCCGATGGCGGGGGGGCCGCCCCACGTCACATAGCCATTGGCCGAGTCGGATTCCGTGATGCCCCAGAGGTTTGCGGAATAATCGTCGAATTGCGCGGCCAGCGACAGGCAGAACAGCCTATGCGCCTCGGTGGCGGTCACCGAGTTCTGGAAATAGTCGGCATAGGCGTCGTGCTTGCCTCGGAAATCGAACCAGGCATGCGAGTACTGGTGCACGAACAACGGGTCCGCGCCCGAGATGTACGTCAGTCCCTGGTAGCTCATGACGGGCCGGCTCCAGGCGCTCCAGCTGGAGGCGGGTATCGGATAGGTCGTGGACGCCATGGCGAGCAGGTACAACATCATGAGCTCGCAGTAGTGATCCCAGCGGGCGGCGGAAAACCCGCTCTCGGGCGTCCAGGCCATCTCGAGTGTAGCGCCGCCGTTGAGCATCCAGGTCCAATTCACGCGCGCGTAGATCTGCGTCGCCAGAGACGTCACCAGCGGATCCTGGAAATGCGCGCGGCACGTGAGCACGCCGCAGACGAGAATAGCCGTGTCGATGGAGGAGACCTCCGAGGTCCCCGCGCGCTGGCCGCTCGTCATGTCCACGAAGTGGTAGAAGAACCCGTTGACCTGCTGCAGTTGGCTGAGAATGAACTGCAGCGTCGCCTGGACACGCGCGAGGATCTGCGCAGAGGGCAGGTAGCCGCGCGAATCGCCGATGCACAGTGCGGTCAATCCGAACCCGGTGCTCGCGATGCTCGAGACCGTCCGGGTGTCGTTGCCGGCCGCGAGCGCTCGGTCTTTGACCTGCCCCGTGCCGGGGTCGGCCTGCTCCCAAAAAAAAAGGAAAGCTGCGGACTCGATGTCATCGAGCAACTGGCTATCCGTTCCGGGGTAGCCGCCGATCGGGGGAGCCACACCGGGGCCGGCCGTGACCCCGCCCCCGCAACCCCCGGTGAGCAGGACCGCACTGCCGACAGGCACAAGGGCGGCCCAGGCTGCTAGGCGTCGGATCAGCTCACGTCGCGAGAGATGCATCGGCGCCGCGCCCGGAGGGGCAGGATCGGTTGTGCATTTCGCAAACGACTTTCGATGCATACGCGAAGTATGACTCCGTCCGGAAATTCGCGTCTTCCCTGACGGGTGATTTTAGACATCATGGCCCGCCATGAGAGGGCGGGTTAGCAACAAGATTTCCAAGAGGTCTGCCTCCCGCAGTACCGTGGGTTGCGCACTTTCGTGCGCCGAGCCACATGTAGAGCGCCACAAGGGCGTCATCTACACCGAGCACAGGAGGCAGACCATGTATGAGACTATCACGGGTTTTGTGGGCCTGGATGCGCATGCGGAGTCCATCGCGATCGGCTTTGCCGAGGCCGGGCATGAGGCACCGGGATTTGTGGGCACGGTGGGCCCGAAGCTCGCCGAGCTGACCAAGGCTCTGGCCAAGCTTGGCGATCGAGCGCAGCTGTTGATCGTGTACGAAGCAGGCCCGTGCGGCTTCGCGCTCGCGCGCGAACTGCGAGCCGCCGGCTACCGCTGTGAGGTGGTGGCGCCCTCGAAGATACCGCGCCGGCCAGGCGACCGGGTCAAGACTGACCGGCGCGATGCGCTGAGCCTGGCCCGTCTGGCACGCGCGGCAGAGCTGACCTTCGTGGTCGTTCCCGACGAGCGCGACGAGGCGATCCGGGACTTGAGCCGTTCCCGCATCGATGCCGCGCGAGCGCGGCTGAAGGCCCGGCAGCAGCTCAAAGCGCTGCTGCTGCGTCACGGTCGGCGGTACACGGGCAAGACCTCCTGGACGGCAGCTCACGAGCGCTATCTGGCCACGGTGTCTTTTGCGCACCCCGCTCAGGACATCGCTTTCGTCGAGTACCGCCAGGCGATCTCGGAGGCGCAGGGGCGTGTTGAGCGCTTGAGCGAGGCGCTTGCCCAGGAGCTCGAGCGCTGGAGGATGCGTGCCCTGGTGCAGGCGCTGATGACGTTACGCGGAATAGATCAGTTGGCGGCGATCACCCTGGTGGCAGAACTCGGGGAACTGAAGCGCTTCGCACATCCGCGCGTGCTGATGGGCTACCTGGGGCTGGTTCCCTCCGAGCACACCAGCGGGGAGAAACGCCGACTCGGTGCGATCACCAAGACCGGCAACAGCCATGCCCGACGCGTACTGATCGAAGCGGCCTGGAACTACCGCTACCCTGCGCGTATCAGCCGGCCGCTGCAAAAGCGCCAGGAACAACAGCCCTCTGCCGTGCGCGCGATCGCCTGGCGGGCGCAGCTGCGGCTGAACCATCGTTACCGGACGCTCACCGCTCGAGGCCTGCAGCACAACAAGATCTGTGTAGCCATCGCTCGGGAGCTGGCCGGCTTTATCTGGAGCATCGGCCAACAGATCAACGTGCTCGCCTGAACGCCAACGGCTCGAGCACCATCGGAGACCAGAACCATGACCTAATCGGTGCACACCGGATCGGCAACGCGATGCGCGGCACACGGTGAGGGGAATCCTCGGCTGGACTATGTGGGCATCCCCCACGGGATGATCCCCGATTTTAGAGCGAGGCAGCCCCGCGACGGACCGATGCAATGCGGTAATCAACCCGCGGATATCAGTGTGATCCATCGTCGCTTGAAGCTGCCGCGCGTCGCGTTGCCCATCTGGTGCTATCCCATGCCACAGGAGAACCGACCATGCGCAAGACTGCGAGGACGACTCGTGCCCCGCTTGACAAGAGCGGGCCATATCAGTCCAGAGTGTTAAAGAGCACACCGGCGGGCTGCGGCGGTGCTGAGATTGGCAAACTGATCCGGCGTCGGCAACTGCAGAACTCAATTGCGCGCGTTACTGAGGATGTAGGTCCGGTACCTCAGCGGATTGTTCTTGTTCGCCTTGCACGACTCGACCAGTGAATAGCAGATCGCCGCGGCGTGTCGAGCGGGCTTGGAGCTCACGAAGCGAAATGCCTTTCTCCCGGCGGCCGCGCAGCGCATCAGGCGCTCGGCGCAATTGTTCGATGCATCGAGATGCCCGGCTTCGACGAACTTCGGCAACGCGGCCGAGTGCTTCAAGGTGTAGCGGTGTGCTTCCCCAGGCTGTCCTTCGGCAGCACTGAGTGCACGGCATTGTCCAGCCAGGCCTCAATTTTGGCGAGCAACGGGACCGTTCGCTCCCGTCTCGCCCGCAGACGCTACTCATCGGTGAGATCCTTCTGCGGACCGCCCGCGGTGCAGCTCGTCGAGGAGCCCAGCGCATTTCACCAGCCACTCGGACATCAGGGTGCGCGACAGCTCGATCCCGAGGCGGGCGAGGCGCCCGGCAATGCGATGGAGCGGCGGTCCAGCGGCGAAAAGCCATGAGACGGAATCGAGGACCGGAGAGCTGTGGCGGGGTCGGGGAGTGGTCCGCACTGCCCACGAATGAAAATCGTTACGCATCGGGACGCGCTGACCAATTAGCGCGATGGTGCGAGATGAATTGTACCCGGGGCGTTGATTCGCGCGAGCGCAGGGCCTACGGGGCGCAGCCGATGCGTGAGCCTGAGAAATGGTAGCGGGGGCAGGATTGGCCAATTTCCGCAGAAGGCGGGTGCTGCGCCAAAGGGCCAGCCCCGGCGCGGTACGGCCGATGGGAGGCGGCGATCATCAAAACGCCGTGGACATCTGATGCGTGATGATTTAGCATCTGATGTATGCGCACCACTATCGACATTGCAGACGACGTACTCCAGGCCGCCAAGGAGCGGGCACGATACGAGAATAAGACGGTGGGGCAGATGATCTCAGAGCTTGCGCGGCGCGCACTGACGACCCCGCCGGAGACGGGTGTGGTGCGGGAGCCGAAGTCGGTCT
>JAKCEJ010000029.1 GCA_021838065.1 Pseudomonadota bacterium | reverse complement strand
GACGCCGTTGCTCATCCCCAGCAGCTCCACGATGAGCACGATCTTCCACACCAGCGCCAGGCCCGAGCGGGCCGCCGCGAAGATGTACGGATACAGCTGCGGCATGATCACGTGGCGCAGCGACCGCCAGCGGCCGATCCGGAAGCTCTGCGCCATATCCGCGTAGTTTCGGTCGAGCGCGCGGGCGCCCTCGCGCAACGTCACGGCGACTGCCGGAATCTTGTTCACCGCCACTGCGCCGATCGCCGCTGCCTCCGTGAGCCCGAACCAGACGTAGGCGAGCACGATGATCACGAGCGCCGGCAGGTTGAGCAGCAGCACGAGCCAGCTGTCGAACAGCACGTCCAGTGTCCGGGAACGGCCCATGACGATGCCGATCGCCGTGCCGACGACCATCGCCACGACGAAGGCGGCCACGACCCGCGCGAGCGTGATGCCGAGATTCAGCGGCAGCGAGCCGTTGGCGCACAGGTGCACCAGGGCGATGAGCACGGCCGTGGCCGAGGGCAGCAGCCGGCTGTGCAGCACATCGGCCGTCACCTGCCAGACCACGACGAACAGGGCGACCGAGGCGATGCGCTGCGCCAGCGAGGCACTCACCAGCCAGGACGCGGCACGCGATGCGTCGCGCGGCACGCTCATTCAGTAATGCACCGTGGCGAGGAACGTGCCGGGCTGCAGCGTCGGACTCCTGCCGACCAGTTTCCTGCCGCCGACCTTGGCGAACAGCGCGTACAGGGCCTGAGCCTCGCGCCGCTCGTGGCTCCCCCAATGGGCGGGGATGCCGGCTCGGAAGCCGTCACGAAACGCCTTCAGTTCCGCGGCGTTGCGGGCCCCGGTCCGGCGTCCGAGCCAGTTCCACTCGGCGTTCGAGGTCGCCAGAATGGACTCCGCCTGGCGCGTGGCGCGCACGAACCGAGCCACCGCCTGCGGATGCGCCCGCGCCCAGCGGCTGGAGACGACATAACCCACGAGCGGGATCGGGGTCTTGAAGCCGAGCCTGCGCAGCGCATCGCTCATCGACAGGACCACCGGCAGACCGCGGGTCGTCAGCCGCGCCGCGAAGTTCCAGAACGTGAGCACGGCATCGAGCCGGCCCGCCAGCAGCTCCTGATTGAGCAGCGGCGGGGCACCGAAGGACAGGCGCGTCTCGCGCGCGAGGTCGATGTGCTGCTCCTTCGCGAGCGCCTGCAAGATCACCCAGCTCTTGTCGAGCGGACCGCCGGCCACGCCGAGGCGCCGATGCCGCAGGTCAGAGAGTTGATGAATTGGCGTCCCGCGCGCCGCGACCAGCGCGCCGAGGTCCGTCGAGAACGGGAAGAACGTCCAGTGGGCCCCCGCGGCGCGCTGGCGCGACACCCACAGCCAGTCCGATACCGCGCAATCAACGCGTCCGGCCTGCAGCGCCACCAGGGTGGCCTGATTGGTCGCCAGCGCGACCTCCTCGATGTGAATGCCATTCGCTCTGTCGAGGTGGTGATGCCGGATGACATCCATCACCCAGTTGACGGTACCGAATTTCAACACCGCAATGCGCAGCGCCGGTTCGGCGCGCGCGGCCACCGGCCCTGCGGCCACGGCCGTAACCATCGCAAGCGTGACGAGATACCAGCGAATGCCCCGCACCGACACTGCCCTCCCCATGGCCCTTGGGTTGTCGCGTATTCTCATCGGGGACGGCGCCCCGCGAAGAGCATCGCGGGCACGAACGCCTCGCGCCCGCATCCGGCTCACGGGACCACTGCGATGCCCCATGGCAGACGGCCGACAGGCACCGACCTCACCGGCTGCAGCGACGACACATCGATGATCGTCACGTCGTTCGTGAGCCCGTTGACCACGAAAAGCCTGCGCCGGTGCGGGCTGAACATCATCTGCCAGGGCCGCTGGCCGACCAGGATGTACTTCTCGACCTTGTAGGTCTTGGCGTTGATGACGGCCACTCGATTGGCGCGGCCCAGGGCCACGAACGCCAGACGGCCGTCGGTCGTGAAGCGTACGCCGACCGGTCCGATGTACTCCCGGTCGACGCCTGGAATGTGGAAGTAGATGATGTGCACGATCTTGTGGGTGCGCGGGTTGATGACCGAGACCGTCCCGCCGACCTCAGAGGAGACCCAGAGCCAGTGCTGATCCGGCGTGAATTCCGCGATTCTCGGCCGCGTGTCAACCAGCACGTTGGCCACGACCTTCCAGGTCTTCGTGTCGATGAAATGGGCCATGCTGGTGGTCTCGGACACGACCACCACGGTATGTCCATGCCGGGTGACGGCAAGCCCCTCGGGCTCGATGCCGACCGGAACCTGCGTGATCCACTTGCCGGTGGCGAAATTGACGACCGTGACCAGGGCGTTGTTCTCATTCGAGACGTAGATCTTATCGCCCGACGGGGACATCGCCAGGGTTTCAGGGTCCGGGCCGGTATCGATCCTGCGCACCACCTTCAGCGTCTTGGTGTCGATGACATCGATATTGCTCGAGTCGCCGTCGCAGACCAGGACATACTTGTGATCCGGCGTCTCGACAATTCCTCTCGGCCGCTGGTCCGTCGGGATGGTCGCGATCACCTTGTAGGTCTGACCGTTGAGCACGGTCACCGTGTCATCGATCTCGTTCGTGACGAACAGCTCGGTGGCACGAGCTTGGGCCGCGAAGACACCGAGGCAGACGGCCGCAGCGAGCAGCAGCGCGGCGCCGCGCCGGGTCATTGCAGATGACATTTTGTCTCCGGCTTGTCAAAGCCCAGGGTGTCAGTCGTGTACCCCGGGTGCAGGAACCCATGCTGCGGCGAAATCGAGACCGTCATCAGTGGCGTCATCAGCAGCACCGGCTGACGCAGCTGCTGGTCCCAGCGGCGAAAGTTCAGCCCCTGCCCTTTGTAGCTCTGGACCAGGAAATCCTTCGAGCGCAAGTACTTGCGCATCGGGACCGGAGTCGTGATTCCCGCTCGCATGACGGCGTTGCCGACGATTCTGACGGCCAGCCATCCGCCGTAGTCGAGCTCGGTCATGCGGCGATGGGCGAACAGATCGAATCGCTGCTGCATCTGCAGGGCCGCATATTCCTGATAGGCCGGGGACCAGGCGGTCGCCACGAGTCCTTGCGTCCCCACGATCGGACGCGCCGCGAAGGTATTGTAGGGAAGATAATCGCCGAACAGATCCGTCTCGTCCGCCACGAAGATCACGTCGTAATCGGCGTCGACCTCGGTCGCGAGCGGCATCTGCGTTTGAATCTGCTGGTAGCCGGTGTCGCTGCGGCGCGAGCCGGGATTGTAGTTGTAGACCTTGTCGGCGGCGATGTGGGCACCGTAACGCTTGGCCGAGCGGCGGATGTCCGCCGCATAGACCGCGTCCTGAGGCGTCGGGCCCTGAATGATGAACCAGTGCGTCCAGCGCTTCAGCACCAGGTATTGCGCCAGCGCGTCGGTGAGCATGGCTTGGTTCGGCAGCAGGTGGAAGGTGTTCGCGCGGCAGTCCTGCTGACGCAGGCTGTCATCGATCGTCCTCATGTCGAGGATCACGGCATGCTTTGCTGCCGGCAGATCCGAGAGCGTCAGCAGATCGTTCGCCTTGAGGTCGGCGATGATGATCCTCGGCCCATGCGCGAGCAGCTTCTGCGCCGCGGCGAGGAAATTGCCGCCGTCCGGCACCGTGATGACATCCAGCTTGAAATCCCAGCCGATGAACTTCCCGGCGGTATTGAGCTCGTACGTCGCCTCCTCGGCGCCGGCCAAGCCGAGGTTGGCCGGGTGGCTCTCTAGCAGCGACGGCAGCGTTTCCGGGTTGAAATGATATTTCTGACGGAAAAATATGATCCGAAACGTCTTCAATCCCGTGCGGCCCGCCGCGGCGCGGGCCGCGTAGGAGGGGGAGGCGCTGACGCTGGCCAGCAAAACCAGCGTCAGCAGCGCGAAGGTCCGGGCTGCGCGCAGCACGATCGTTCCCTCAGTGGTACTTGTGCTTCGGCGGCCCCTGATAGGCCGAGCGGATCCAGGTGATGATCTTCCAGAGATCGCTCGTGTGCTTGATCACCACTCCCATCTCGGGCATGGGGGCCACGACGTTCTCGATGGCCTCCCGGTGATAGCCGGCCTGATGAAGCCTGTTCGAGCCCAGCGAGATGAGACGGAAGAGCGTGTCGTCACTGCCGCCGTAAATCCAAACGCCGTTGATGAGCGGCGGACACATGCCCCCGCCGCCACCGCCACCGTGACAGCCGCTGCAGCCGTAGCTCATGAACAGCTTATGGCCTTCTTTGGCCATCTGCGCATTGCCGTTGTAGGGATTGTGCAGCGAGCCCTTGGGAGCCATCGCGACGATCCTCAGCGGCGGCTCCTTCAGGAGCGGGGACCCCTTGGCGAAGGAAATCGTTGCCGTCGCGGCGAGAGAAGGCCCGACCAGCCCGCATGCCGCTCCAACCAGCGCCAACGTCAAAGCGGCGAAACCCGCGAAGCGTGTCGTCATCGTCTTCTCCGGTTGTCTAACTAAATTGGACTGCGCCTGCCACCGTTGGTTCACGGATGGGCAAGCATATCGAGGATGCGCGTGGCGCCGAGATTGTCGTCGCTGACCGCAATATCGTGGGCGGTCTGGCCCGCTGCCGATTTCATGCGCGCATTCGCACCCGCCTGGATGAGCAGGCCGATCATGGGGGAATTGTCGTGCGCAGCCGCGATCATGAGCGCGGTGACCCCCTGGGCATCGGCGGAGTTGACGTTCGCCTTATGGGAGATCAATGCGCGCGCAATGCTCATCGGCCCATGGATCTGTACGAACCGAAGCCGGCTGCCCATCGGCCGCGGCCGGTCGCTCGCGACGATCATGAGCGGCGTCAGCCGGTACTTGCTGCCGGGGGCGTTCACGTTCACGCCCGCCTTGATCAGAGCGTAGGCGGCATCAAACTGCTGCTCCTCTATCGCCAGCGTCAGGAGCGTATAGCCGCGCGGCGCCGCCTGCGCGGGGTCCGCGCCGTGGGCCAGCAGGAATCGGATCGCCGGCGCACGGTTGCGCAGGACCGCCCCATAGAGCGGTCTCGATCCTCCGGCGTCGGGCAGATTGACGTTCGCCCCATGCTCGACCAGGAGCTGCATCATCGGAACGCACCCGGCGCGGGCTGCGGTCATGAGCGGCGAGTTGCCGAGATTGGTCAATTTGTTGACGTCGGCGCCCTTGCGGATCAGGTAGGCCGCGCGAGACACGTCATTGGCAAGAACCGCGTCATAGCGCTCCTTGTTGACGTTCGATCCCTCCGCCAGCCACCGCTTGACCTGCGCACGCGAGACGGTCCAGTGGGTGGGCTTCGCGCCGCTGTCATCCACGGAGTGCGCCACCATGTAGCTGCCGTGCGCCGGCAGATTGCCGGCAATCAGGCAGTTGGGGCACTCCACCAGCGGCACGCCGTACTCGCGCAGGATCTTGCCAATCGCGGCTCGGTTCGCCTTGAGCGCATCGTTCAGCGCATACCTGAGCACCACGGCTCTCGGCGGCACACCGATGGCGAGGCTGAATTCCATCGGCACGGAATTGTCCATGAGATTGGTCGGCTGGATGGTGATCGGCTCGTGCTTCATGGTCTTCAGCCAGCCGGCCATGGGCCCCCACGCGCCCACCACATCGAGCTTGCCCTGCGCGACTTCCTGCACCTGACGCCAGGGCTGGTGCGCCGGATTCCATGCCGTGTCGTTGTACGGGATCCAGACTTTGACGTTCTTATAGACGCCATGGTTCTGCAGCGCCTGGCGCAATGCCGAGATCTGGAACACCCCGAGCCGCAGTCTCTTCAGCGCCGGGTCGCTCAGGCTCTTGATCGCGAGGTGCTCATCGTTGCGCCACACGAGCACGTAGGTCGTGCGGTACAGCGGCATCGTCGAGACAATCCCCTCCGCGTGCACGGGCATGTCCATCAGCAGGTCGCACTCGTCACTGGTGCCGAATGCCTGACCGACGATGTCTCCCGTGTAGGCGCGCCAGTAGTACCTCAGCCTGGCGTGCATCGCCGTGGCGAGAACTTCGAGAATCTTGTTCTCGTAGCCCTGCTTTTTTTCATCGGAGAGCGGCATGTTGCCCGGGTCCGCGCACACGCGCAGGACGCGGAAATGGGCGGTGAGCGCAGCCTGTTTGGCCGCATCCTTCTCCGCCTGATCGAGCTGGTTGAAATCTTTGCCGGCCCAGGGTCCCACAAGACCGGAGGAGCTGTCCGCTGACTGGGCAGCGGCGCTTTCTGTAAATGCGGGCGAAACAACAATGGTGGTGATCAGAAGCACGGCCGCCGACAACGCGCAGCGGCCAACTCGAGGCATTGCAGACATCGCGTATCCCGTCGAAGAGGATCAGCCGGCCCCCCGCCCCTCCGTCCCGCGCCGGAAGGGGAAGGAAGTATGGCACCCCGCGGAAGCGCCCGCTGCCGCGGGGTGCCCAGCTTCAGACTATCACATTCCTTCAGAGCCCTTCGGCAGGCTGAAGGTATACAGCGTGCCACCCTGAGGAATCAGGTTCAGGTGCGTAGCCTTGGCCATTGCCGTGGCTCCGATCGCACCGTATTTGTCGTTCAGATCGAGGCCCGCCGTCACAGGCAGTCCGATCCAGCCGCCGATACCGGCAAAGATCGACACGAACTGGCGCCCGTCGACCGACCAGGTGATCGGATTGCCGATGATGCCCGAGCCGAGCTTGCGCTCCCAGAGGATCTTGCCGGTCTTGGCATCGACTGCCCGGAAATACCCGCCCAGGTCGCCGTAGAACACCAGACCACCGTTGGTGTTCAGCGTGCCGCTCCAGTTCGGGTACTTGTCCGGGATATTCCACAGCGTCTGCCCCGTCACCACGTTGTAAGCCTTCAGCCGGCCCGAGACGCCCGGCTTGTGCTCGTACATGTAGACGTTGGCGAAGACGTAGACCAGACCCTGCTGAATGTCGGTACGCGGCTGCGGCGTATCCTGCATGCACCAGTTGTTGGTCGGGACAAAGAACACCTCCGGGTCCGCTGGATTGACGGACGCCGGCTGCTGGTCCTTGCCGCCCATCGCCGAGGGGCAGGCCTGGGCCATCTGGTTGACCAGCAGCGGTGAGTGCTCGTAAACCTTCACGGGACGCCCCGTATGCAGGTTCACCTTCTCCGCCCAGTTCACGTAGACGAACTTATGCGCCTCCAGCAGCGTGCCGGTCCGGCGATTCCAGACGTAGGCAAAGCCGTTGCGGTCGAACTGAACGAGCGTCCTCTGCATCCTGCCGTCGATCTTCATGTTGACCAGGATCGGCTCGTTGACGCCGTCATAGTCCCACTGATCGAACGGGGTCATCTGCATCGCCCAGACCACCTTGCCCGTCACGACGCTGCGGGCAAACATGGTCATCGACCACTTGTTGTCCCATTTGCCGTCGTTGCAGGACTCCTGCGTGGGCGGATTGGCGCCGCAGCGATACGAGGGGCTCCAGAGGCCGGGGTTGCCCGATCCGTAGTAGAAGAGCTTCAGCTGCGGGTCATAGCTGTACCACGCCCACGCCGCTCCGCCGCCGCGCTTCCACTCGTCGCCGGGATAGGTCAGTCCGAGCTTATGCCCGTAGGTGCCGTACTGGGGATTCCACTTGTTGGTCGCCGGTGTGAAGCCGACCTGAGCATCGGTGCCGTTGTCGTAGTACTTCCACAGCAGCTTGCCGGTCTTGAGATCATAGGCCTTGATGTCCCCGCGCGCCGCAAACTCGTCACCACCGAACCCGACGATCACCTTCCCGTCGGCAATCAGGGGCGCGTTGGTCACGGTCTGGCCTTTGGCGGGCCAGGCGTGCTTGACCTGCCAGTCCACCTTGCCGGTCCTGGCGTCGAGCGCGATCAGGTATCCATCGAGGGTGTTGAAGAGAACCTTGCCGTCGGCATAGTTCAGACCGCGATTGACCGTGTCGCAACAGGCGCGCGGCACGGCCGACAGATCGCGGCCGGTCTTCTTCACGTAATTCCAGACCTCGACGGGATGATCCGGATGCGTCAGGTTCAAAGCCTGAACGATGTTCGGCCAGCCGCTGACGAAGTACATCATCGGCGTACCGCCGACGTCGACGACGATCGGCTGGCCTTCCTGGCCGCGCAGCGTGCCGAGGGACTGCGCCCAGGCCATCTGCAGGTGCTCAACGTTGTGGGTATTGATCTGCGACAGATCACTATGCCGATCGAGCGAAAAGTTCTGGCCCATGGCCGGCCAGAGATCCGGATTTGCGCTCATTTTCATGATCTGCGCATCCGATCCTGATCCAGCTTGGGCAACCGAAGCCGCTCCGCAGGCTACGATACCCGCCGCCAAGAGGATCGATGCCGGCGCCGCTAGCCAGCGCCAATTTGGGAATTTCATATGTCCCCCTTTTGTGAGAACGAGATCGCTGCCGGCTTGGCGAGCGAACTCGCCTTGGCGGCCAAGGATCGGAACTGATAACTCATACTCCCCTCCAAATTATTGGTCTTTCGGAAATACGATCGATTCCGCGCTCCTCCACCGCGTCCGGAGCGGAAAGCATTTGCAGCGCATCTCGGCACGGTTGCGCTGCCCGGCGCTATCAATACACCCGCGGCCAGCGCCCTGCAATCCAAACCGGGGGACAACGCGCTCGCTTTTTGACAGGTGCCGAGAGCGTCCCAAGAGTGTGTCAACAATGGAACGTTTTGTCTCTTCGGGGGAACCGAGACACGGGCGGCATCAGCTGGCGGCGGGTCCTTACGGAGCCGATATTCCCTAACTCTGCATGCCGGCGCGCGCCTGCGCGTCAGCACGACAGCGGGTTTGCCCGTCACTATGGGCCGCTGCGCTCTGCAAGTCGAACGTAGACCGGCTCCAATCGCCGGGCCTGTGGCTGTGCCCGAGCGCTTTCTCCGCGCGCAGCGTCGTACAGCAGGTGGGGCCACCCGGTCATGACAGGACCGCAGATGATCATGACATTCAGCAGGCCGTCTCACGCCGCTTGCCGAGCGCGCCGCCGGCACCGCGCGCAGGGTTGAGCCGGGCGTCCGGGAGAACCAACAGCAAGGGACCCCGGGTTCTGCGGCCGAGCGCCGCATCCGGCGCGCGCACCGAGCCATCGCATGCCAAGCGAATGCGAAAGCGGCGCAGCGCGCCGCCGATCCGGCACCAGAGCACGCGATGTCCGGCGCGCAGAAACGGCAAGCGCCGGCAGGGCGGCCTCACGGCGCTCTGCCGGCGTCTCCGTGCGCCAAAGCCGGCGATCCGACCCGACATGAACGCCCACGGCCGGTGACCGACGCCGCCGAGCCGGCGAAG
This sequence comes from Pseudomonadota bacterium, assembly GCA_021838065.1. Lineage (GTDB taxonomy): Bacteria > Pseudomonadota > Gammaproteobacteria > Steroidobacterales > Steroidobacteraceae > 13-2-20CM-66-19. The sequence goes on along the minus strand of JAKCEJ010000029.1, from coordinate 6,537 downwards.
CCCTCGGTGGCGCGGCGAGAGCGGAACTCTCTGCCTATTCCCTCGCCCGCAGCAGCCTCGGGCGTCGCGCGAGCGAATCGACCAGTGTCCAGCGCACGCCGGCTGCGCTACCGCTCACGCCGCGAGCGTTCCCTTCTGCTTGGCCGTGTGGGTCGCGATCGCATCCATCAGCGCCGGGGAGAGGCTGTCATAGGGCTCGAGTCCGAGCTCCTTCAGGCGCGCGCGGACCTCGCCCATGCGAGCCGGCGGAAATCCCGACTCGATGATGGAGGAGACGAACGCGGCGAATTCCGGGGCCGCCCAGCCGCTTTCCTGCAGCAGCTCCGGATGCACGAAATCGAACCCGTAGAACGCGTGATCCTTGTTCTCGATGCGCCCGTACATGTGCACGCCGCAGCCGGTGCAGGCATGGCGCTGAATGACGGCGCTCGCATCGACGATTTTCAGCTTCTGTGCGTTGGCGATGACGCTCAGCTTGTCGCGCGGCACCACCGCCACCAGGGAGAACAGCGCCCCCTTGGGCTTCCAGCATTTCGTGCAGCCGCAGACGTGGTCGAATGCAACGTTGGCGCCGATGCGCACCTTCACCGGATCGGTGGCACAGCGGCACACCAGCGTTCCACCCGCGAAATCCGCTCTGCCCGGTTTGACGCCATGGTCGACCGCCGGATGAATCGAGATAGCCATGTTGTATTCCTCTCGAGTTGTGTGTGTACAGGCCTTCAGAAGGTCACGACCGAGCGGATCGACTCGCCGCGGTGCATCAGGTCGAATGCCTCGTTGATGCGCTCGACGGGCATCACGTGCGTAATCAGCTCATCGATGCGGATCTTGTGGTCCATGTACCAGTCGACGATCTTCGGCACATCGGTGCGACCGCGCGCCCCGCCAAAGGCCGTGCCTTTCCAGACCCGCCCCGTCACCAGCTGGAACGGCCGGGTCTTGATCTCCTGTCCCGCACCGGCCACACCGATGACCACCGACACGCCCCAGCCGCGATGGCAGCACTCCAGCGCCTGGCGCATCAGATCGACGTTGCCCACGCACTCAAAGCTGTAATCCGCTCCCCCATCGGTCACGGCCACAAGATGCGCCACCAAGTCCTCCTTGATCTCGCGCGGGTTGACAAAGTGCGTCATCCCGAAGCGCTCCGCCAGCGCCTTGCGCTTGGGGTTTACATCCACGCCAATGATCTTGTTCGCACCCACCAGGTGCGCCCCTTGGATCACATTCAGCCCAATCCCGCCGAGCCCGAAGACCACCACGTTCGCCCCGGGCTCCACTTTCGCGGTGTTGATCACCGCTCCCACCCCCGTCGTCACCCCGCAGCCGATGTAGCACACCTTCTCAAACGGGGCGTCCTCGCGGATCTTCGCCACCGCGATCTCCGGCAGCACCGTGTAGTTCGAGAACGTCGAGCAGCCCATGTAGTGGTGCACCATGCGCCCCTCGAGCGAGAAGCGGCTCGTGCCGTCGGGCATCAGCCCCTTGCCCTGCGTGGCGCGGATCGCGGTGCAGAGATTGGTCTTGCGCGAGAGGCAGGATTTGCACTGCCGGCACTCCGGCGTGTACAGCGGAATCACATGGTCACCTTTTTTGACCGAGGTGACCCCGGGGCCCACGTCCACCACCACCCCGGCTCCCTCGTGCCCCAATATCACCGGGAACAGACCCTCCGGATCGGCCCCCGAGCGGGTGAACTCATCCGTATGGCACACCCCGCTCGCCTTGATCTCGACCAGCACCTCCCCGGCCTTTGGGCCCTCGAGGTCCACTGTCACCACTTCAAGCGGTTTGCCTGCCTCATAGGCAATTGCGGCTTTTGATTTCATGACGATGCTCGCGTGTTTCGGGGCCCGATGGGCCAGGGGGCGGAGTCTACGCGGGCGGGAAAGACAAATCCGCGTCCGAGGCGCGCCAGATGCACCCCTGCGTGGGCACTGTCCCGATTCGGAACACTATTGGGGTAAGCTGTGTCAAAGTTGACCCTTGTGGCTTGCGGGATGCCGCGGCCGGCGCATAATCCCGCAGCGACGGCTGAAGGGGGACAAGTCATGCTGCGCGCAACCGATAACCGTCACCGTCACTCGTTGGCAGCGCCGCGCAATTCGCTGCGGCACGACGATTCGGACGCCCCGGAGTACATCCGGCGCTCGTGGCTGCGCTGTCTGAACCAGTACCACCTCGACCCCCAGTCCGAGCGCGAGCCGTATGTGCTGCCCCGCCAGGAGCGTCTGCAGCGCAAGGAGAGCAATCGCGATCTGCTGGCGCTCGCCGATGCCGAGATGGCGCACCTTTACCATCAGCTCGCCGGCTCGGGCTACTCGATCATTCTCACCGACCGCGACGGCGTGCTGCTCGATTACTATGGGGATTTCAGCTTCCGCAACGCCGCCTTCCGCACCGGGCTGGTGCTCGGGGCCATGTGGGACGAGCAGCACGGCGGCACCAACGGCATGGGCACCTGCCTCGTGGAGCGCACGCCGCTGATCGTGCACCGCGAGCAGCACTTCTTCGCGCGCAACTGCGGCCTCACCTGCTGCGCCGCTCCGATCTTCGATCATCGCGGCGAGCTGATCGCGGTGCTCGATGCCTCAGGCGAGTCCGACCGCGCCCAGCAGCACACGCTGGTGCTGGTCAACATGGCCGCGCAGATGATCGAGAACCGGCTGTTCCTGAATCACTTCCGCGACGCGTTCGTGGTGCGCTTCCACAGCCGCCCGGAGCTGCTCGGCACCTGGGGCGAGGGCATCATCGCCCTCGATGGCGCCGGCAGCATCACCGCGCTCGACCGCAACGCGCTGTTCCAGCTCGGGCTGCAGCGCTCCGCCGAGCTGGTCGGCGCCCCGCTCGAGCGGGTATTCACCGTCTCGCTCTCGGCGCTGCTGTCGCGCAGCCAGCGCAAGTCCTTCCACCCCCTGACCCTCTACGATGCCCGCCACGGCGGGCGGGTGTTCGCCATCGCGCAGGCCCCGCAGACCAAGCGCGGCGGCAAGCCGCGCGGCGCGCAGAACTCGGCGCCGGCGCATCTTGACCCGAACCGCGGGCCGCTCGAGGAACTCGACTTCGGCGACCCGGTCATGGCCCGCAACATCCAGGCCACCCGCCGCACGCTCTCGCGCGACATCCCCATCCTGCTGATCGGGGAGTCGGGCACCGGCAAGGAATCTTTCGCGCGGGCGTTGCACGCCTCGAGCGAGCGGGCCGAAAAGCCGTTCGTCACGGTGCATTGCGGCTCCGCGAGCGAGATGCAGCCGGCTTCTGAGCCGCCTGCCGGCGGCGCACCTCCTGCGGGCGCACCGGCCGAGCAGATCCACGGCCGCATCCTTCAGGCCAATGGCGGCACGCTGTTCCTCGACGATGTCGGCGAGCTGCCGCCGGCTCTGCAGACCCAGCTGCTGCACATGATCGAGGAGCGCACGCTGCCGGCAACCGCGGCCAAGGAGGCCGCGCGCATCGATGTGCAGCTGGTCAGCGCCACCCGACGCGATCTGCACGACAGGGTACAGCGCGGTGAGTTCCGCGAAGACCTCTTCTACCGGCTGCAGGGCCTGGTGCTCGCGTTGCCGGCGCTGCGCGAGCGCAAGGACAAGGCGGCCGTGATCCGCCACATCTTTGCGCAGGAGTGCGCCGCCACGCCCGCCGTCACCATGGGCGAGGACATGGTCGATGCGCTCAAGGCGTACAGCTGGCCGGGCAACATCCGCCAGCTGCGCAACGTGCTGCGCGGCATGATTGCCATGCGCTCGAGCAACCAGCTCGACGCGGGCTGTCTGCCGGCCGAATACGGGGCCGGCGAAGTGCACGCGGACGATGCGATCCCCGAGGAAGCCAAGAGCTTAAATCCCCTCGAACGGGCCGAGCGCAGCGCGCTGCTGCACGAAATCGAGCTGTATCAGGGCAATCTCAGCCGCGTCGCGCACTCCCTCGGCATCGGGCGCAACACGCTCTACCGCAATCTGCGCCGACTGCGCATCACGCTGCCCGTGAGGCGCTGAGGCGCGCGCCGCGGGCCGATCTAACGCAGACCCGCCGCGCGGCAGGTCTGCAGCGCGATGCCGTGACGCTTCATCTTGCGGTACAGCGTATTGCGGCTGACCCCGAGATCGGCAGCGGCCCGGCTCATGTTGCCGCCGTTGACGTCGATGACGCGCAGCAGCATTGCCCGCTCGGCGGTCAGCAGCAGCTCCTTGCGGCCCTGCGGCGAGAGCCGCCCGACGGCGCCCGGGACGACCGATACGACCGCGGCCCCGCGCCTGGCGGCGCTGATCTGCCCGGGCAGGTCGCCCAGGCGAATCACCCCGCCATCGCAGATGGCGAGCGCGGTGCGGATCACATTGCGCAGCTCCCGGACGTTGCCGGGCCAGGAGTAATCGAGCAGACATTCGAGCGCCTCGCGTTCGGTGCGCGTCGCCCCGTGCAGGCGCGTTTCCGCTGCCAGCGTCAGCTGGATCACGCGCTCCTTGTCAGCCCGCTCGGCGAGCGCCGGCAGCTCGAGCGTCAGACCGTTCAGCCGGTAATACAGATCCTCGCGGAACGTCCCGCGCGCGATCATCTCGCGCAGATCGCGGTGCGATGCGGCGAGCACGTGCAGCTCCACCGCGCACGCGCTGTCGCTGCCGAGCGGGACGATCTGGTGCTCCTCGAGCACGCGCAGCAGGCGACTCTGCAGCGCAAGGGGCATGTCGCCGATCTCATCGAGAAACAGCGTGCCCCCCGAGGATTGCGCGATGCGTCCGCGCAGGCCTTCGCGGCGCGCGCCGGTAAATGCCCCGGGACGGTAGCCGAATAGCTCGCTCTCGATGAGCGTCTCGGGAATGGCTGCGCAGTTGACCGCGACGAACGGCCGCGCCGCGCGCCGGCTGACCAGATGCATGGCGCGCGCGAACGCCTCCTTGCCCGAGCCCGTCGGACCCTGGATGAGAACGGGGATGTCGGTGTCGGCGATGCGGTAGGCGCAGCGCACGTTGCGCAGCATCCGCGGGTCCTCCCCCGCCAGATCCTCCAGCGTCAGGCACGAGCCGCCCAGCATGGACTCGCACCCCGCGTAAACCCTGGGCGGCTCGACAGCGATCGGATCAGGCATATTCTCTGTTGCGTTCATCATACGTCCCCCCTCTGTCACGTCGGCGCTGCGCCAAGTGTGTCGCCTCTCGGCGTGACAGTGTCACGCATTGAAACACCGCCGCGCGCACAGTGCCCGCTTATCGACGGCCTAGTGTGCGCGGGGAGAGCTCGCGGTGCGTGGGGGAAACGCGCCGGGGCAGCATTCGGCGGCGCCTGATGTTCCGGAAGCGTGACACAGTGTGTCGTACACCGACGCCGCGAACGGGCGCCGTCGAATTGGCGCATTCCGATGTGTCCCATGCGCAACGGCCACCGCAGCCCGAAGCGATGGCACGGCAATTGCTACCTGCCCTATCACCAAAAACGCACATCGGGGGGGCCGTACATGATATTCCGCAAAGCCACTGTTCTTGCCGCCGTCATGGGTGCCGCGCTTGCGCGCCAGCGGCCCATGCCATCAGCGTCAAGGCCGGAAAATGGAAGCTGTCGTTCGACGGAAACGTCAACGCGCATTACATCTATTCGCAGTGCGAGAAGCATCCGTCGGTGGTTGACGGCGGTCTGGCCTGTGTGGCGAGCAATAGCTCCTCCGCGGTCTCGAACGGCCTGCTGCCGGCAGCACTCACCATTGGCGGATCCACCGTCCAGAACGGCTACGACATCGCGTTCACATTCGGCCTGTACCCGGGCATCAGCACCAACGACGGCGGCAGCCCGAATCTTCAGGTCGGCAGCGGCAACTACGGCCACACCGCCCTCGGCACCGCCGGACTCGATGTCCGCCAGGCGTTCCTCACGGTGGGCAACAAGGAGTTCGGCACCATCATGGCGGGACGCAACATCGGCCTGTTCGCCTCCGATGCGATCCTGAACGATATGACCCTCCTCGGGGTGGGCGCCGGCAACGGCAACTACGCCGCGCCGGCCAATACCTCGCTGGGCTCGATCGGGCTGGGCTACATCTACACCGACTGGCTCGCGCAGATCAATTACACGACGCCGACCGTGAGCGGCGCCAACCTGACCGTGGGCATCTTCGACCCCCTGAACACCCTCGGGCAGGTGCCGGCCAACCACTCCACTCCCGGATTTCAGGCCAAGGCCACCTATACCCTCGGCAACCTGTATCTGTCGGCGAGCGGCCTGTACCAGCGCCAGCGCCTCGACTGCGCCGATCCGTCGCTGAACGTCGCCGCCTGCTCCGTGAGCGCGAGCTACCTGCAGTACAGCAGCGCCGCGATCGATCTCGGGGGCAAGTACACCGCCGGCCCCTTCCAGTTCATGGGCTGGTACTACCGCGGCAGCGGCGTGGGCACGACCGGCCTGTTCGTGCTGTCGAACGACTCGTTCGGCCATCCGCGCGCCTCCGAAGGCTTCATCGCGCAGGTGACCTACACGTACGGCCAGACGAAGTACGGCATCAACTATGGCGAGAGCAAGCTCGATCCGACCAGCCTGGATCGCGCCAAC